>NZ_JAGKSG010000045.1:0-35108 GCF_018119385.1 Massilia sp. AB1
CCGGGACGAAAGGCAAGCATGCGCAGCAGGGTCATCGTGAAGCCGGCGTACTCGTCCGGCGCCAGGCCGATCTCGTTACGGCCGTGCACGGCGATCTGGTAATACAGCTGCACTTCCTGCGGGTCGAACAGCTCGGCCAGGCGCAAGATGTCGCTCAATTCGGGCAGGTCTTGCGGCACGGCGGCCGGCACGCTCTGGGCCAGGGCAATGCGGTGCAGCAGGGTGCCGAGGTCTTGCAGCGCGCCGTTGTAGGACAGGCTGCGGCTGGCCATCTCGTCGGCCACCGCCATCAGGTCGGCGCCGTCCTGGGCGGCCAGCGCGTCCAGCAGGCGCACCAGGTAGGACTGGTCGAGCGCGCCCAGCATGCCTTGCACCGCGTCCAGGGTCACCTGGCCGGCGGCATAGGCGATCGCCTGGTCGGTCAGCGAGAGCGCGTCGCGCATCGAGCCGTGCGCGCCTTGCGCCAGCAGGCGCAGCGCGGGCTGCTCGAAGCTGACGCCTTCCTGGCCCAGGATGTTTTCCAGGTGGCCCACGATGTGGCCCGGGGGCATTTGCTTCAGGTTGAACTGGAGGCAGCGCGACAGCACC
The DNA here is from genome assembly GCF_018119385.1 of Massilia sp. AB1. NCBI lineage: Bacteria > Pseudomonadati > Pseudomonadota > Betaproteobacteria > Burkholderiales > Oxalobacteraceae > Massilia > Massilia sp. AB1. Next base: position 589 of record NZ_JAGKSG010000045.1, read on the forward strand.
GTCACCGGGATCTTTTGCGGATCGGTGGTCGCGAGGATGAACTTGACGTGCGGCGGCGGTTCCTCGAGCGTCTTGAGCATCGCGTTGAACGCGTGGTTGGTGAGCATGTGCACCTCGTCGATCATGTAGACCTTGAAGCGCGCATTGCTCGGCGCATAGACGGCCTGCTCGAGCAGCTGGGCCATCTCGTCGACGCCGCGGTTGGAGGCCGCGTCCATCTCTATATAGTCGACGAAGCGGCCGGCGTCGATTGCGCGGCAGGCTTCGCATTGCCCGCAGGGTTCGGCAGTGATGCCGCCCTGCCCGTCCGGGCCGGTGCAATTGAGCGACTTGGCCAGGATCCGCGACAAGGTGGTCTTGCCGACCCCGCGCGTGCCGGTGAACAGATAGGCGTGGTGCAGGCGGCCGGTCCTCAACGCATGGGTCAGCGCACGAACGACGTGCTCCTGGCCGACCAGCGTTTCGAAGTTCTTGGGACGGTATTTGCGGGCGAGGACTTGATAGGACATGCCGAGATTTTACCGCAGATGGCCGTTGCCGCGAACAATCTGTGGCCATGCTTTCAAGCATCACTAGCGACGGGCGAAGCACATCGGCGACTTCACGGTCGTGTCGAAGCGGAAACTGACTAGGGAGGGTAAAGCAGGAGGAAGATAAGAGGCGAGCCTGATCTGCGGCACTTGCGGTGAACGGCTTTGGCTGCTTCGTTCCCGACCTGACCAGGTAAACCATGCCACAATGCGCAGGGGCCCGCCAGCAGTCATTATACCGCACCCCATCCCGTTTGGGAAACGGCGGGCAAACTGCCCGCGCTTACTATTCAGTTAGCTTGTAAACCGTCGTTCCGGCGACGGCCGGAACCCAAGTTTCGCGGCTCGACGGCGCATGCAAACTTGGACCCCGGTCGAGGGGGACGCCGAGTCCCGGGGCGACGTGCATAATTTAGCGACTGCTCTTAGATACCTAGCTGCTGCCAGATATCGTCGACCTTGCGCTTGACCGCCTCATCCATCACGATCGGCGTGCCCCACTCCCGATTGGTCTCGCCCGGCCACTTGTTCGTGGCGTCGATCCCCATCTTGCTCCCCAGCCCGCTGATCGGCGAGGCGAAGTCCAGGTAATCGATCGGCGTGTTATCGACCATGACCGTATCGCGCGTCGGATCGACCCGGGTCGTGATCGCCCAGATCACTTCCTTCCAGTCGCGCACGTCGACGTCTTCGTCCACCACCACGATGAACTTGGTATACATGAACTGGCGCAGGAAGCTCCACACGCCGAACATCACGCGCTTGGCGTGGCCCGCGTACTGCTTCTTCATCTGCACCACGGCCATGCGATAGCTGCAGCCTTCCGGCGGCAGGTAGAAGTCGGTGATCTCGCTGAACTGCTTCTGCAGCAGCGGGATGAAGACTTCGTTCAGCGCCACGCCCAGCACCGCCGGCTCGTCGGGCGGTTTGCCCGTATAGGTCGAGTGATAAACAGGATCGCGGCGCATCGTGATGCGGTCGATCGTGAACACCGGGAAGCTGTCCTGCTCATTGTAATAGCCGGTGTGGTCGCCATACGGCCCTTCGAGCGCGTGCTCGAAGCCGGACGGGTGATTGGCATCCGGGTAAATATGCCCTTCCAGCACGATCTCGGCGGACGCCGGCACACGCAGTTCGCTGCCGATGGCCTTGGTCAGCGCGGTGCGGCTGCCGCGCAGCAGGCCGGCGAACTGGTATTCGGACAGGCTGTCCGGCACCGGCGTCACCGCGCCCAGGATGGTGGCCGGGTCGGCGCCCAGCGCCACCGCGATCGGATAGGGCTTGCCCGGATTGGCCAGCGCATGCTCGCGGAAGTCGAGCGCGCCGCCGCGGTGGGCCAGCCAGCGCATGATGACTTTGTTCGGCCCCAGCACCTGCTGGCGATAGATGCCCAGGTTCTGGCGCTTCTTGTTAGGCCCTTTGGTGATCACCAGGCCCCAGGTGATCAGGGGCGCCACGTCGCCCGGCCAGCAATGCTGGATCGGCAGCCTGGCCAGGTCGACGTCCTGCCCTTCCCAGACGATCTCCTGGCAAGGCGCGCCGCGCACTTCCTTGGGGGCCATGTCCCACACCGCCTTGACGAGCGAACCGAGGCCCATGATGTCCCTGAAACCCTTGGGCGGTTCGGGCTCCTTGAGGCGGGCCAGCACATGGCCGATGCGGCGCAGCTCGCCCACGTCGTCCGCGCCCATGCCCAGGGCCACGCGGCGCGGCGTGCCGAACAGGTTGCCGAGGACGGGGATGGTGTGGCCGGTGGGCTGGGTGAACAGGAGCGCCGGGCCGCCGGCGCGCAGGGTGCGGTCGCAGACCTCCGTCATCTCGAGGTTCGGCGACACCGGGATTCCTACGCGCTTGAGTTCGCCCATGCTGTCCAGCTGGGCCATGAAATCCCGTAAGTCTGTATATTTCATCAATCTTTTATCGTTTTTTCAACTGCATTTGGTTAGTGAACGATGCCGCCCAAGTCCTTGAATTGCTGAGTAATTTCCAGATTGACCTCTGGAAATCAGAACTAAAAGTAATAAGGACGGAAAGTGCTAGGGTTGACTTGATATAAGCTCGCCCCTACAATCCACCCTACTTGATGAGGCAGGCACGTCTTTTTGACACCATTTTAGCTGTTCTCACTCATTCACGGGGTCGGGGCCCCACATGACATTTTAAGGAGTGTTTTCATTGGGCGTCTGCCCAGAACCCCGAGTTAGTTGTTGAGCCACTGGTCCCTGCCGCCCTGGCCATACCAGCTTAAGCAAAGCAATGACGGCGTCAGTCCACCGCAAGGCGGCGACAGACGATATTTCTGATGCACGGCAACGTACGTCCAAACGAAGCGCTTACTGCGCTCCGACGGGATCGTTTTTGCCGCGACAAAAGGGAGATTCGATGATGCATCGTTTCATCGCGAGCGCACGGCTCGTCCAAACCATGGCCAGCCAGCCAATCACGTGGGCTTCCGTGACGAAAGCGGCACGCGGTCTATTGACCACCGCACAATACACACTGACCGTATGCGGTCTGACGGCAATCGCCGCGCTCGCGCTGCTGTACACCAACGACGACGTCGCCAAGCGCGTCTCGCAACTGCTGCATCCGCAGCCGACCATCGTGGCCGCCGCACCGGTCGCCACGAACGCCATGACCGTGGCGGAAGCCGTGGCCGAAGAAGCCGCCGACGAGACACATCCCGCGCTGCGCAACACCAAGCAGCAGCAATGGGTGACCGACTGGCTGTCCAAGCGCTACCGCGTCGCCAGCGACGCCGCCAACATGCTGGTCTCGACCGCCTACATGACGGCGCACGAGGTCAAGCTGGACCCGCTGCTGATCCTGGCGGTGATGGCGATCGAATCGGGCCTGAACCCGTTCGCGGAAAGCCCGGTGGGCGCCAAAGGCTTGATGCAGGTCATGGCCAAGGTGCACCACGACAAGTTTGCGGAAGTGGGCGGCCAGGAAGCTGCGCTGAATCCGGTCGCCAACATCCGTGTCGGCGCCCTGATCCTGAAGGATTACGTGAAGCGTACCGGCTCGGTCGAGGGTGGCCTGAAGACCTATGTGGGCGCGGCCGACCTGGAAACCGATTCGGGCTACGGCTCGAAGGTGCTGGCGGAATACCGCCGCCTGAAGCAGGTGGCGCGCGGCCAGAAGGTGCCGACCTTCACCCCGCGTGAACCGGCGGCGCCGATCATGGTCAGCAAGCCGGCTGAGCCGGTGGTGAAGCCGGAAGCGGCTCCGGCCGAAGCGCCGGCGCCGGCGGCGGAAGTGATCGCCGGGCTGTAAGCGGTAAGAACTCCTCTTGAACCACTGCTGCGGCGGTGGTTTTTTTATGGGCGTGTGGCTTCTCTGGCGCTCCTGGGATGCGGGCAAACTTGGGTCCCGGCCTGCGCCGGGACGACGTGCATAGGATTGTGGGCAGTGGAAGCGCCAACCATATTCACAAGCGCTAGCACGTCGTCCCAGCGAAGGCCGGGACCCAAGTTGCACGAATACCACGCACAGCCAACAAAAAAGCCACCGTACTCCCGCACGGTGGCTTCTCTCTATATAGATAGCACAAACGGCATCAACGCCGTCCGTCCGCCCCCACTTCGTCCGGACGCAGGCTGCCCGCCAGCTTGTCCAGCACGCCGTTGACGTACTTGTGCCCGTCGATCCCGCCGAAGGACTTGGTCAGTTCCACCGCTTCATTGATCACGACGCGGTAAGGAATCTCCGGATGGTTCTTCAGCTCGTAAGCGCCCAGCAGCAGCACCGCGTGCTCGATCGGCGACAGTTCGGCCAGTTGGCGGTCGATCAGCGGGGCGATCGATTCGCGCAGCTCGACCGAGGTGCTGATGGTGCCGTTCAGCAGTTCGGCGAAGAACTCGCCGTCGGCCTTGTCGAAACCGTGCGCGCCGCGAATGTTGGTGGCGACGGTGCGGGCCGCTTCATTGTTCAGCAGCCACTGGTACAGGCCCTGCAGCGCGAACTCGCGCGCGCGGTGGCGCGGCGTGCGGTTCTTGCTGGGGTTGGCGTGCATACTCTTGTCAGTCATGATCTTCGCTTCTTTCTTTACTCTTCTTCGGCCGACAGCTCTTCCAGGCCGATCAGCAGGTTCGACATCTCGACCGCCACGCGCGCCGCGTCCGCGCCCTTCTCCGCCATGCGGGCCTCGGCCTGCTCGTCGTTCTCGGTGGTCAGGATCGCGTTCGCGATCGGCATGCCGTAGTCCAGGCCGATGCGGGTGATGCCCGCGCCCGATTCGTTCGCCACCAGCTCGAAGTGGTAGGTCTCGCCGCGGATCACCGCGCCCAGCGCGATCAGCGCGTCGAACTGCTGGGTCTCGGCCATCTTCTGCAGCGCCAGCGGCACTTCCAGCGCGCCCGGCACGGTCACGTGCAGGATATCCTCGTCCGCCACCCCCAGGCGCTTCAGCTCGGCCAGGCAGGACGACAGCAGGCCGTGGCCGATGTCGGCGTTGAAACGGGCCTGCACGATCCCGATGCGCAGGCCTTCGCCTGCCAGATTGCTTTCATATGTTCCTACCGTCATGGCTGACCTCTTCTTGTCTGTGTATATATAGGTGATGTGTGTATGGTAGCGCGTTGCGTCAGGCGGCCGGGCACGGCAGGTAGCCGGTGACTTCCAGGTCGAAGCCGGTCATCGACGGCATCTTGCGCGGATTGGCCAGCAGCTGCATCTTGCCCACGCCGAGGTTGCGCAGGATCTGGGCGCCGATGCCGTAGGTACGCAGGTCCATCGACGCGGCGCGCGCGCTGGCGCGGCCCTTGGCTTCCGGCGGCGCGAACTGGGCGAACAGCTGCTCGGCGCTCTCGCCGCAATTGAGCAGCACGAGCACGCCGCGCTCGCTGGCCTGGATGGTGCGCATGGCCGAGGCCATGTCCCAGGAGTGGGTGGACGAGCGGTTTTCCAGCAGGTCCAGCAGCGACACCGGCTGGTGCACGCGCACCAGCGCTTCCTTCTCGGGCGACAGTTCGCCATGCACCAGGGCCAGGTGGGCGCAGCCGCTCGGGCCGTCGCGGAAAGCCACCAGCTTGAACTCGCCGTGCTCGGTCGAGATGGCGCGCTCGGCCACGCGCTCGACCAGGCTTTCGTTCTGGCTGCGGTAGTGGATCAGGTCGGCGATGGTGCCGATCTTGAGGCCGTGCTCGTGCGCGAACTCGATCAGGTCCGGCAGGCGCGCCATGGTGCCGTCTTCCTTGATGATCTCGCAGATCACCGAAGCCGGGGTCAGGCCCGCCATCGCGGTCAGGTCGCAGCCCGCCTCGGTATGGCCGGCGCGCATCAGGACGCCGCCCTTCTGGGCGCGCAGCGGGAAGATGTGGCCCGGCTGCACCAGGTCGTCCGGGGTGGTGCCCTTGTTGACGGCCACCTGGATGGTGCGCGCACGGTCGGCCGCCGAGATGCCGGTGGTGACGCCTTCGGCCGCTTCGATCGACACGGTGAAATTGGTCCCGAACGAGGTACCGTTCTTCGAGGTCATCATCGGCAGCGCCAGCTCGTCGCAGCGCTCTTCGGTCAGGGTCAGGCAGACCAGTCCGCGCGCGTGGCGGATCATGAAGTTGATCGCTTCGGGAGTGACGAAATCGGCGGCGAGCACGAGGTCGCCTTCGTTTTCGCGATCCTCTTCGTCGACCAGAATGACCATGCGGCCGGCGCGAAGTTCGGCAACGATTTCCTCGGTGCTGGAGATAGACATGCGAATTCCTTGAATCGGGACGGTTATGCGTAATCCGCTATTTTAAAGGATTTGCAGCCTTTCAACCGGCTTTCCCCCGGGAGACCCGCCATGGCGCGGCATGAGGCCGCCGCGGCGCGCGATCCGCCCGGCATCTGGTTGTCAATATGCAACAACAAGTGTCGCAGGCATCACCTCATACCACGGGCAAATTGTTAAGTTTCACATTTCCGCGCGCAACATCCTAGCGTGCCTGAGCGCGAGTCGATTATGATAAAGACATCGCAGCCGTTCGCACACGCGACGCACGGCCGCCCTCCCGACGGAGTTGCCGATGGTGGTAGTTCCTTATTCCAGCGCCCGTGCCGCTCTCGTTGCGAGAGGGCGGTGCTGATGGCCACGATCCTGATCGTCGACGATCGGCCGAGCAACCGCGCCTTCCTGGCCGCCCTGCTCGGCTACACGGGCCACCGGCTGCTGGAGGCCGAAGACGGCGCCCAGGCGCTGGCGCTCACGCGCGCCGACCGTCCCGACCTGATCATCACCGACATCCTGATGCCCACCATGGACGGCTACGAGTTCGTCCAGCAGCTGCGCGCGGACCCGGCCCTGGCCGCGACCAGGGTGATCTTCTTCTCCGCCGTGTACGCCGAGCGCGAGACGCTGGCGATGGCCGCGCGCTGCGGCGTGTCCACGGTGCTGAGCAAGCCGGCCGACGCCCACCAGATCCTGGAAGCGGTCAACGCCGAGCTGGGCGTCCTCGAAGGCGCCCCCTCCCCGCCCCTGCCGCAAGACCATGAGCGCGAGCGCGGGCTGCCTTTCGACCTGTGCGCCCGCCTGTCCGAACTGGAGCGCTTGTGCCTGACCCTGGTCGGCGAGCGCCGCGTCGATGCGCTGGCCAGCGCCTTCCTCGACGCCGCGCGCCGCGTGCTGGACGCCGACGTCGCCGCCGTCTGCCTGCAGGAGAGCACCGAGCGCGGCGTGCGCCACCTCGAAACCCGTGGGATCGACGGCGCGCTGCTGCAGGCGGCGGCCCTGGACGATGCGCACCTGCCGGGCGCGCTGCTGCGGGTGCGCGCGCCGCTGCGCCTGTCCCAGGGCGACTCCCTGCTCGACAGCCTGCCCTTCGCCCACCCGCCGCTGGCCCACCTGCTCGGGCTGCAGGTGCACGACCTGCAGCATCCGCTCGGCTGGCTGTATTGCGGCCGCGGTCCCGGCGCCCGCCCCTTCACTGACGAGGAGGAGCGCTGGGCCACCGCGCTGGCGGCGCAGCTGGCCGTGGCCTACGAGAACCTGAACCTGTACGAGGTGGTGCAGCGCCACGCCGCCCAGCTGCAGCTGGAAGCGATCGCGCGCGCCGAGGCCGACGCCGCGCTGCGCGAGAGCGAGCACCGGCTCGAACTGGCGCGCCAGGTGTTCGACAGCACCCAGGAAGCGATCATGATGACGGACGCGAACGCGAATATCGTGGCCGTCAATCCCGCCTTCGAACAGATCACCGGCTATACCGAAGCCGAAGTGATGGGCGAGAATCCGCGCATCCTGCGCTCGGGGCGCCACAACGAGGACTTCTACAAGGCCATGTGGGGCTGCCTGGAAAAGGATGGCCAGTGGCGCGGCGAGCTGTGGAACCGCCGCAAGAACGGCGAAGTCTATCCGGAGCGCGCCAGCATCAGCGCGGTGCGCAACGACAAAGGCAAGCTGACCGCCTACGTGTCGGTATCGACCGACCTGTCGGCGCTCAAGGCGGCCCACCACCAGCTCGATTTCCTGGCCAACCACGACGCGCTGACCCTGCTGCCCAACCGTTCCCTGTTCAACGACCGCCTGCAGCAGTCGCTGGCCTCCGCGCGCCAGAGCGGCGGCCAGGTCGCCCTGCTGCTGTTCAACGTCGACCGCCTGTCCCGCATCAACGACAGCCTCGGGCACGCCGCCGGCGACGCCGTGCTGCGCGAGGTGGGACGGCGCGCCAGCGAGGTGGCCGGGCCGACCGACACCGTGGCGCGCCTGTCCGGCGACGAATTCGTCATGATCGTCAACGGCTGCGAGGACACCGACGCCATCATCCACTGCGCGCGGCGCCTGATCGACGCCATCGCCCAGCCGCACGAGGTGGGCGGGCACGACGTGGTGGTCACCGGCAGCGTCGGCATCAGCATCTATCCGCGCGACGGCGGCGCGGCGGGCGACCTGCTCAAGGCCGCCGACGCGGCCCTGGGCAGCATGAAGCAGTCGGGGCGCAACGGTTTCCGCTTCTTCAAGGGCGAGATGAACGCCGAAGCCATGCGCTGGCTGGCGCTCGAGACCCGGCTGCGGCGCGCCATCGAGCGCGACGAGCTGGCCCTGCACTACCAGCCGCAGATCTCGCGCCTGGACGGCAGCGTGGTCGGCATGGAAGCCCTGCTGCGCTGGCGCAACGGCGACATCGGCCAGGTCTCGCCAGCCGATTTCATCCCGCTGGCCGAGGAGACGGGCCTGATCCTGCCGATCGGCGAGTGGGTGATCCGCCAGGCCTGCTTCCAGAGCATGGCCTGGCAGGCCGCCGGCCTGGCGCCGGTGCGCATCGCCGTCAACGTCTCGGCCCACCAGTTCAAGGCCGGCAACGTGGCCACCGTGGTGCGCGCCGCCCTGCAGGACAGCGGCCTGGCGCCGGCCTGGCTCGAGGTGGAACTGACCGAAAGCGTGATGATGGGAGATTCGACCGCCGCCGAAGCCCAGATGGCGGAGCTGCGCGCGATGGGTGTCTCGCTGTCGCTGGACGATTTCGGCACCGGCTACTCCTCGCTCGGCTACCTGTCGCGCTTCCCGCTCGACAAACTCAAGATCGACCAGGCTTTTGTCCGCAACATCACCACCGAGCAGCGCAGCGCCGCCATCGCCCAGGCCACCATCGCCCTGGCCCAGGGCCTGTCGCTGGCGGTGGTCGCCGAAGGCGTGGAGACGGTCGGCCAGCGCGACTTCCTCGGCACCATCGGCTGCGACGTGTTCCAGGGCTACCTGTACAGCCGCCCGGTGGCCGCCGTCGAGATGGCCCAGCTGCTGGCCCAGGGCCGGCTGACGAAATAAAGGGATGCAAGAGTCGGCTGTGCGCCCCCTGCCGGCGGCCCGGGCCGGGTTAGAATGCTCCGACACATACATCCGGGATAAGCCAATGAGCAACAATTTCGTGCGCAGCCTGTGCCTGGCCGCGGTGCTGTTCGCGCACATGCTGGCCAATGCCGCGCCCTCCGCGCTGCGGCTGGACGAGCCGATTCCCGTCGGGCCGCAGGTCAAGGTGGGCAAGCTGGCCAACGGCCTGACCTGGTACATCCAGCGCAACGCCCGCCCGGAACGCAAGCTCGAGCTGCGCCTGGTGGTGAAGGCCGGCTCCATCCTCGAAGACGAGGACCAGCGCGGCCTGGCCCACTTCGTCGAGCACATGGCCTTCAACGGCAGCACCCACTTCCGCAAGCACGAACTGGTGTCCTACCTGCAGTCGATCGGAGTCGGCTACGGCGCCGACCTGAACGCCTACACCTCCTTCGACGAAACCGTCTACATCCTGCCGATTCCGACCGACCAGCCGCAAAGCGTCGCCAAGGCCTTCCAGGTGCTGGAAGACTGGGCGCATGGTGTGCGCTTCGAGCCGGAGGCCATCGACAAGGAGCGCGCCATCGTGCTCGAGGAGCTGCGCCTGGGCAAAGGGGCGTCGGACCGCATGGGCAAGCAGATCTATCCGAAGATCTTCAACGGCTCGAAATACGCCGAGCGCCTGCCGATCGGGCACGAAGACGTGCTGCGCAGCTTCCGGCCCGCGGCGCTCAAGCGCTTCTACCGCGACTGGTACCGGCCGGACCTGATGGCCGTGGTGGTGGTCGGCGACATCGATCCGGCGCGCGCCGAATCGCTGATCAGGTCGCACTTCTCGCGCCTGAAGAATCCCGCCAGGCCGCGCGCGCGCGAATACGCCGCGATTCCGGCGCGGGCGGACACCGAGGCGCTGGTGGTGCTCGACCATGAGGCGAGCGGCAATTCGGTGCTGATCCGCTATCCGCTGCAGCCGGTGCGCGAGCCCGGCACCATCCGCGCCTACCGCGAGGAACTGATGCAGGCCCTGTTCGGCGCCATGCTCAACCAGCGCCTGATCGAACTGGCCCAGCAGCCCGAACCGCCCTTCATGGCGGCCAGCAGCGCCCTGGGCAAGCTCACCCCGCGCTACCACTCCTACAACGCCAGCGCCTCGCTCGGCCCGCGCGGCGCGGCGCCGGCGATCGCGGCCCTGGTGCAGGAGAACGAACGCGCGCGCCGCCACGGCTTCGGCGCCCAGGAACTGGAGCGGGCCAAGAAGAACCTGATGCGCAGCTACGAGCAGGCCTGGAACGAACGCGCCAAGAGCGATTCCGCCACCTACGCGGCCGAATATATCCGCAACTTCCTGCAGCACGAGGCGATTCCCGGCATCGACACCGAATACCGCTACGTGCAGGAGCTGGTGCCCGGCATCTCGCTCGAGGAGCTGAACGCCTATGCGCGCCGCACGATTCCCGCCGATTCGGGCAAGCTGGTGCTGTACACCGGCATGAACAAGCCGGACGCGCCGACCGGCGCCCAGCTGCTTGCGGCCGTGGCCGAGGCGGCGCGCCAGCCGGTCCTGCCGCACGACGACAAGGCGGTGGCCGCGCGCCTGATGGACAAGCCGCCCGCGCCTGGCCGCATCGTGGCCGAGCGCCACGACAAGGCCCTGGGCCTGACCCACCTGAGCCTGTCGAATGGCGTCAAGGTGATCCTCAAGCCGACGGACTTCCTCAACGACCAGGTGATGCTGAGCGCGGCCCGCTTCGGCGGCCAGAGCCTGTTCGGCGACCAGGACATCCTCAACGCGCGCTTCGCCAACGCCATCGTGGCCAGCATGGGGGTGAAGGACTTCTCGCCGCTCGACATGCGCAAGATCCTGGCCGGCAAGGCGGCCGGCGTGACGGTCGGCCTGGGCAGCTACACCGACCTGGTGGCGGGCGCCTCGGGCGCCTCGGACATCGAGACCATGCTGCAGCTGCTGTGGCTGAAGTTCTCGACGGTGCGGCGCGACGAAGACCTGTTCCGCGCCTACGTCGGCAAGCAGGCCGAGCTGGCGCGCAACCAGAGCGGCCAGCCCGGCCGGCGCTTCGGCGACGCGGTGGTGTCCGCGCTGTACAACAACCATCCGCGCGCGCCGCGCGCCCTGGAGGCCGACGACTACGCCAAGATCGACCTGGACCGCAGCATCGAGATCTTCCGCCAGCGCTTCTCCAGCGCCAAGGACCTGACCTTCATCATGGTGGGCAGCTTCGATGCCGACGCGGTCCGGCCGCTGCTGGCTACCTACCTCGGCAGCCTGCCGACGCCGGATATACCGGTCGCCTACCGCGACGTGGGCTTGCGACCGGTGACGGGCGTCGTCAAGCGCGAGGTGCGCAGCGGGCTCGAACCGAAGAGCACGATTTCGCTGAACTTCACGGGACAGGCCGAGTTCTCGGAAACCGAGCAGCTGCGCCTGGCGGCCCTGATCGAGGTGATCAACCTGCGCCTGATCGAGGTGCTGCGCGAGCAGATGGCCATGATCTACGGCGGCGGCGCCAACGGCGCGCTGAGCAAGATCCCTTACGGGAACTACTCGATCGGCATCAGCCTGCCGACCGGCCCCGAGCACGTGGACAAGGTGCTGGCGGCAACCTTCGCCGAGATCAGGCGCCTGCAGGAACAGGGGCCGAGCGCGGCAGAGATGGAAAAGGTCAAGACCAACTGGATCCAGAATCACCGGCGCTCGCTGCGCGAGAACGGGTACTGGGTGGCCAACCTGCAGGCGGCGCTGACCGAGGGGACCGATCCGGCCTCGATCCTGGATGTGGAGCGGCAGGTGCAGGCGCTCAGCGCGCAGGACGTGCAGGCGGCGGCGCGGCGGTATATCGACACGCAGAACTATGTACAGGTGGTGCTCAATCCGGAGAAACCGGGGGCGGCGCATGTCGCCGCATCGGTGGGAACGGGGAACTGAGGGCTCCGGCGCCTCACCGGGCGGACCTCCGGCCTGGGCCCATCGTAGGGTTGGCGGCTCTGCCGCCGACGCGTTCATGCGGCCCAGGAAAAAATAGCGCGCCTGCTCACCATTGAGCTGAGCGCGTCGGCGGCGAAGCCGCCAACCCTACGGCTGGTCGGCGCCGGTACAGAGAATCGCGGTCAGCCCTTGGCCGACAGCATGCGCTCGACGTAGCGCGCGATCAGGTCGATCTCCAGGTTCACCTTGGAACCCGCGCGCAGGTGCTTCAGGGTCGTGACCTCGATCGTGTGCGGGATCAGGTTGATCGAGAAGCGGCACACCTTCCCTGCGCCGCCATCGAGATCCTCGACGCGGTTCACGGTCAGCGACACGCCGTTCACCACCACCGAACCCTTATAAGCCAGGAACTTGCCCAGCTCGTGAGGCGCGTCGATGATCAGCTCGCGCGATTCCCCCACCGGCTCAAAGCTGTGCACGGTGCCGAGACCATCGACGTGGCCCGAGACCAGGTGGCCGCCCAGGCGCTCGGCCAGGGTCAATGCCTTTTCCAGGTTCACTTCGCCCGGCGCGTCCAGGCCCACCGTCTTGTTCAGGCTCTCGCGCGATACGTCCACGGTGAAAGTGCTGGCGGTCTTGTCGACCACGGTCATGCAGGCGCCGTTGATGGCGATCGAGTCGCCCAGTGCGACGTCCGCCAGCGGCAGCGGGCCGGCGTCGATCGCCAGGCGCACGCCCGCGTCCAGGCCGCCCGCCAGCGGCGCGACGGAAGTGATGTTGCCGACTGCGGCGACGATTCCAGTAAACATACAGCCTTATCCTTCAGGTTGGTTTCAGATTTCTTCAGCCTGGCCGGCCGCTCTCGCCTGCGAACCTTGCCATGATGCGCAGGTCGTTCCCGACCCGCGCCACGTCGTGGAAGCGCAGCGTGCGCTGGTCGGCCAGGCGCGCCAGCGGCGGCAGGTCGAACATGCCCTGCCCCGGACCGATCAGGCTCGGCGCCAGGTAGACCAGCAGCTCGTCCACGCAGCCCTCGCGCACCAGCGACGCGTTCAGCTTGGATCCCGCTTCCACATGCACTTCGTTGATCTCGCGCCGGCCCAGCTCGCGCATCAGTGCCGGCAGGTCGACCTTGCCGGCGCTGTTGGGCAGATGGATAAGCTCGTGGCCGGCGGCGCGCAGCGCGGCTTCCTGTTCCGGATTGGCCTGGGCAGCCACGATCCAGCATGGCTCACCCTGCAGAATGCGGGCGTCAGGCGAAATCTCAAGGCGGCTGTCCACGATCACGCGGCGCGGGGGCAGCGGCGTCTCGACGCCGCGCACGGTAAGCTGGGGATCGTCCGCCTTGACGGTGCCGATGCCGGTCAGGATCGCCTGGGCCCGCGCGCGCCAGGCGTGGCCGTCGGCGCGCGCTTCGGGGCCGGTGATCCACTGGCTCTCGCCGCTGTCGAGCGCCGTGGCGCCGTCCAGGCTGGCGGCCACCTTCAGGCGCACCCAGGGCAGCCCGCGGCGCATGCGCGAGAAGAATCCGATGTTGAGCTCGTTGGCCTCGCCGGCCAGCACGCCGGAAGTCACCGCGATGCCCGCGGCTTCCAGCTGCGCCAGGCCGCGCCCGGCCACCAGCGGGTTGGGGTCGACCATGGCGGCCACGACCCGGCCCAGGCCGGCTTCGATCAGGGCATTCGAGCACGGCGGGGTACGGCCGTAATGACTGCAGGGTTCCAGGGTCACGTAGGCGGTGGCGCCGCGCACGTCGACGCCGCGGGCGGCAGCGTCGCGCATGGCGACGATCTCGGCATGCGGGCCGCCGGCTTGCTGGGTGTGGCCGGCGGCGATCACCTTGCCATCGCGCACGATCACGCAGCCGATGCGCGGATTCGGCGCGGTGATATACATGCCTTTGGCGGCCCACGCCAGGGCGAGGGCCATGCCTTCGGCATCGCTGCGTATCTGTACGGTGTCCTCTGTCACTTGCTCTTTCCTTCAGGGCGGCGCCTGTGCGCCATCGCAGCCGCGCTCGCGCGCCGGATTGCAGCTCCGCGCACGGCCCAGCATGTTGATTTTAATACGCCGGATGTGGTCGCCGTGAAATAGCGACAAGCTACCCAGCCGCGCCGCCGCGCTGTTGGTGTCGCTGCAGCTGCGTCCGGCGCCATTGTAGGCGATGTAGTGCGGCGGCGCCGGGCTGGTGAAGGAAAAGTCGACGTGCATGCCCGCAGGCAGCGGCGGGTGGACGGCGAGCACTTCGTCGTCCGGGCCGGGCTGGCGGTCGCCGTCGCGGTCGACGAAGACAGTCCAGCCGCTGGCCCAGTCCTCGCCGCCAGGGTCGTTCGGAACCAGTTTCACGATGTCGTTGCGGGCGATGGCCTGGGCGCGCGCAAGCGCGACCGCGCCGAACAGGTCGCCGGTGGCTGAGCGTAGCTGCTGGGCGCGAAGCAGGCTGTGCAAGTTCGGGGCGGCCATGCCCGCCGCGATCGCGGCGATGGCGAGGACAATGACGAGCTCGCTCAGGGAAAAGCCAGCTTGGCGCCGGCTGACGGCGTGAAAACCCGTTCCCCGGCCAGGAGACCTGCCCAGCCCGCAGGCCGGCGGTATCTTTCCCCTGCTCGCCCGTGGCGACGCCCCGTTCGCAAAACGCTGTCTGCTCATGGCCAGCACCTCTCGGAAGGTCCGCTTGCTCCCTGCGCACCGGTACTGCTGTAGGTCAGCGTGCCGCATTCGTCATCGGCGAAACCGGCATCGACATTGTCCGTCCCCGGCCGCGCCCGCAATTCGATGCACTCCTCGATCTCGTGGCCTGGACATGCGTAGCCGTCGAGCTCGTAGGCACTGGCAGCGGCGTCGCGGCCCAGCCACCACTTGAACTGGTGCGCCGCCTCGGTGTCCGCCTGCGATGAAAAGGCCAGGTAGCTGCGGTGCTGCGCCCGGAACTGTTCCTGCCGCTGCATGGTGTCGACCAGCGCCAGCTGTGCCTCGACGCGGCGCGACTTGACGACCTGGCGCGAATACGAGGGATAGGCCACCGCGCCGAGCAAGGCGACAATCGCCAGGACAACCAGCAATTCGGCCAGGGTGAATCCTGCCACCCCTGCAGTGCATCGCGTCATGGCCCGCCTCCGTTCCCGTTCTGGCCGCCGGCATCCACCAGCGCCGCCCAGTTGCCGATCTCGCGCCAGCCCACCCGCCTGCCCGGCGTTCCCGTAGCCGCAGGCTTGCGGTAATACCCCTGCACGGCGGCCTGGGTCGAGGGCATCACCCCGAAACCGAGTGCGCTGATGCGGTACAGGTGATCCGTGCCGGCCGCCGGCACACGCTCGATCAGGTAGCGCGGGTGGTCGGCGCTCAAGCCCTCGTTGTCAGGTAGTTGCCTCCCGGTGAAGCTGCCGAAGCGTACCGCCGGGCCATCGCCCGCGGCCAGGCGCTGCGCGTGCTCTTCGATATCGTCCTCGACGGTGCACAATCCATCGTAGGGCGTCCCTCCTGCACATCCGTCCGCGAAGGCGGAAGGGAGCCCGGTCGCGAGGGCGAGCGCACGCGCCGAGCCTGGACTGGCGCCGCCTTCGATGTCGCGCTCGGCATCGGCCAGCGCCGCCTCCGCCATCTGCAAGGCCAGCAGCCGGTCGCGTTCGTGCGCGGCGGCGCGCGCGCCATACAAGGCGGTGCGGGCGCCGGCCAGGCCCGTCATCAGCACCGCCAGCATCAGCACCATCGCCGTCAGCAGCGCCGCGCCGCTTTCTCCTCGCCGTGGATGAAGCCTTCGCATGCCCGCGTCCTCCCTACTCCGGCATCGCCGGCAAGGCGACGGTGGTGGAGTAGACCTTGCGTATCCGCGCCCCTTCCCGCCCCGCCAGGGTCAGCTCCGCGAGCGAAGTCCCGGGGTCGCCAGCCGCCTGCGCCGACGCATGGTCCGGTCCGAACAGGGCGTAGCTCGCGCCCATGTCCGCCGCGCTGTCGAGCCTGGGACCGTGCAGGAGCAGCGCAACCCGCACGGCCGCCACCCGCTTCCAGTGCGTGCGCCGGTTCAGGTCCTCGGCCCGCTGCATGGGATTCGCGCCGTTCAACACCAGCCCGGCATCCAGCGCGGCCAGCGTGGACGCATTCACGTAGCGGTCCGGCACGCGGTCGCCGTCGCCATCGAGCCCGTACAGGACCTGGAAGCCGTCCACCCTGCCCGCCACCGCGTCCGCGGACCAGTTGCTGTTGCCGCGGTATTTGCAGCGCAGCTCCGCTTCGCCCTGCGCATTGCGGGCGACGTAGAAGATGCTCCAGCCGTCCTCCCCGGCGTGCACCGGAAAGCCGGCGCAATCGACCGTCCCGCCGTCGCCGTTCGGCGGCGCCCCGCTGCCGGGAAAACGCAGCGCCAGCACGTCGCTGCCGTTCACGGAGTCCGGCAAGGCCCCGTCGATGCCCGTGCCGTTGCGCGGCACCGAGCGCGCATCCAGCCCGGCGATGCGGGCCGGCAGGGCCGGCTCCTGGGTCGGCGAAGCCGCCCAGTCCACGTGGGCGGACTGGCGCACGGCGCGCGCCAGGGCGTCCAGGGCATAGCGCCCCGCCTCGTCCATCGCGTCGGCCTCCACCTGCATGGCGTAGGCGCGCGTGGCCCCGATGAGGAGATTTCCGCATGCCAGCAGCACCGCGAGGCCAAGGGCCATCGCGATCATCAGTTCCACCAGGCTCAGGCCGCGCTGGCGCTGTCGGCGGCGGTTCATAGCGGCGCCACCGCCACCAGGCCCGGCGCGGCGCCGGTACCGCTCCAGCCGAGCTTGATAAGCATCGGCGCCCCGGCTCCCGCCGTGCATGCCCAGCGATAGCGGCGCGTGCCGGCGTCCCACGGTGCGGCATCGCGGCACACGGCGATGCGGCCGCCGGGGAAGGCTGCGTACACGCCCTGTTTCGCCTCGTGCAGGTCGAACGCGGCCAGCTGCAGCGGGTCGCACGCGCTGGCGCCGTAGCAGGAGGCCGGCGCCGCGCCCGGATTCCCATCGGCGGCGTCGTAGTCGAGCGAAAGATAAGGATTGGATGAATCGGGCAGGCCGGCGGCGGCCGCGTTGGCGCGCATGCGCGCGCCCAGCGACGCCGCCTGTTGCGCGGCCTCGGACATCAGCGCCGATTGATGGCGCGTGCGCTGGGCGGCCAGCTGGGCCGCACCGGCGCCCACCACGCCGACGGCGAGCACGAACAGCGCCACCAGCACTTCAATGAGCGTAAAGCCCCGTGTGAGCGTGAATCCGCCATGTCGATGCACCCGCATGCCAGCCCCTCCCCGTCACGATGCCGCCTGTGCGGCGGCGCGATGCAATGGAGTTCACAAGGTAACAGGCGCACGCCGGCCGGCCATGAGCTGGCCTAAGCACGAACGGCAGGGTTTGGGGAACTAAACGACGGAGCTTATTTGCGCGGGTGGCCGACTTCGGCCAGCGCTTCCTGGAACTCGTCCAGGTCTTCGAAGTTCTTGTAGACGGAGGCGAAGCGGATGTAGGCGATCTTGTCCAGGCGCTTGAGCTCCTGCATCACCAGTTCGCCCACGTAGCCGGTATCGACTTCGCGCCGGCCGCTGGTGAGCAGCTTTTCCTCGATCGTGGCGACCGCGGTATCGATGGCCTCGGCCGCCACCGGGCGCTTGCGCAGCGCCAGCATCAGGCTGCCGCGCAGCTTGCCGGACTCGAATTCCGTACGGCTGCCGTTCTTCTTGACGATGATCGGCATCGACAGCTCGATCCGTTCGTAGGTCGTGAAACGCTTGTCGCACCTGGTGCAGCGGCGCCGGCGCCGGATGGAATCTCCCTCCTCCGATACGCGGGTATCGAGGACCTGGGTGTCTTCATGCTGGCAGAAGGGACATTTCATGGCGCTGGGCTCACTTGGCGGAGCCGGCGGGGCCGGCTCCTGGTCGGGCTATCAGGCCGCGTAGACCGGGTACTTGTCGGTCAGCTGCTTGACTTCGGCCTTGACGCGCTCGATGGTCGCGGCGTCGTGCGGGTTGTCCAGCACGTCGGCGATCAGGTTGCCCACCTTGACCGCATCTTCTTCCTTGAAGCCGCGGGTGGTGAAGGCCGGGCTGCCCAGGCGGATGCCGGAGGTGACGAAAGGCTTCTGCGGGTCGTTCGGGATGCCGTTCTTGTTGCAGGTCATGTGTGCCTGGCCCAGGATGGCTTCCGCTTCCTTGCCGGTCAGGCCCTTGGCGCGCAGGTCCACCAGCATCACGTGCGACTGGGTGGTGCCCGAGACGATACGCAGGCCGCGTGCGGTCAGGGTGTCGGCCAGCGCCTTGGCGTTCTTGACCACCTGCTTCTGGTATTCCTTGAACTCAGGCGACTGGGCTTCCTTGAAGGCCACGGCCTTGCCGGCGATGACGTGCATCAGCGGACCGCCCTGGATGCCCGGGAAGATCGCCGAGTTGATGGCCTTCTCGTGCTCGGCCTTCATCAGGATGATGCCGCCGCGCGGGCCGCGCAGCGACTTGTGGGTGGTCGAGGTGACGAAGTCGGCGTAGGGCACCGGGTTCGGGTATTCGCCGGCGGCGATCAGGCCTGCGTAGTGGGCCATGTCGACCATGAAGTAGGCGCCGATTTCCTTGGCGATCTTGGCGAAGCGCTCGAAGTCGATGCGCAGCGAGAACGCCGAGGCGCCCGCGATGATCATCTTCGGCTTGTGCTCGCGCGCCAGGCGTTCCATTTGTTCGTAGTCGATGTCTTCTTCCGCGGTCAGGCCGTAGGAGATGACGTTGAACCACTTGCCCGACATGTTCAGGGCCATGCCGTGGGTCAGGTGGCCGCCTTCGGCCAGCGACATGCCCATGATGGTGTCGCCCGGCTTGAGCATGGCGAAGAACACGCCCTGGTTGGCCTGCGAGCCGGAGTTCGGCTGCACGTTGGCGGCTTCGGCGCCGAAGATCTGCTTCAGGCGGTCGATGGCCAGCTGCTCGACGACGTCGACGTATTCGCAACCGCCGTAGTAGCGCTTGCCCGGGTAGCCTTCGGCGTACTTGTTGGTCAGCTGCGAACCCTGCGCCTGCATCACGGCCGGCGAGGTATAGTTTTCGGACGCGATCAGTTCGATGTGGTCCTGCTGGCGAACGTTTTCCTTCTGGATGGCATCCCACAGTTCCGGGTCGATGTTGGCGAGCGTATGGTCTTTTGCAAACATGTAAAACTCCAATCGATAGTAAACCAGGCAACGGGCAGCGTTGGACGTGGGCGGGCGCCTGGAAACGAACGGGCATCCGCGCGAATCTTCACGATTCCAGCACGAACCAGTTAAATGGCAGCCCAGGCGAACGGCGAAATGACGTCTCAGGTTCCCCGGTGGGACTCCACCTTGCCGAGCGCAGAGCCCGAGGCTGCGGCGCGCGGTGTTTCGCCAGTTACGTGAGACGTAGGGACTCCAGATTGTATGTGATGTGGCCCCCTTAGGGCAAGGAAACTGCTGTCGCCCTGGCAAGTCCAGGCGAATGCAGGGGACGCCAGCGGGAACGTGGTCGTTTCGGCTACAATTTCCCGACCCAGCATGAATCACTCGTTCCAGGACACTTCCATGATCGTATTCATCACCGGCGCCTCGGCCGGCTTCGGCGCCGAGATGGCGCGCACCTTCGCCCGCAATGGCCACCGCGTCGTGCTCGCCGCGCGCCGCACCGAGCGCATCGCCGACCTGGCGGCCGAACTGGGCGGCGCCGCCCTGCCCGTCACCCTGGACGTGACCAGCCGCGCCTCGATCGACGCGGCGCTCGCCTCGCTGCCGCCGGACTGGCGTGCGATCGACGTCCTGATCAACAACGCCGGCCTGGCCCTGAACACCCTGCCGGCCCACGAGGTGCCGCTGGAAGACTGGGAAACCATGATCGCCACCAATTGCCAGGGCCTGGTGACCATGACCCGCGCGGTGCTGCCGGACATGGTCAAGCGCGGCAGCGGCCTGGTGATCAACCTGGGCTCGGTGGCCGGCCACTACCCCTACCCGGGCGGCAACGTATATGGCGCGACCAAGGCCTTCGTCGAGCAGTTCACGCTCAACCTGCGCGCCGACCTGGTCGGCACCGGCGTGCGCGCCACCAACCTGGCGCCGGGTCTGTGCGGCGGGACCGAGTTCTCGAACGTGCGCTTCAAGGGCGACGATGCGGCCGCCGCCAAGGTCTACGAGGGCACGACGCCGCTGACGGCGAAGGACATCGCCGAGACGGCCTACTGGATCGCCACCCTGCCGCCACACGTCAACGTCAACCTGATCGAGCTGATGCCGACCTGCCAGGGCTTCTCGCCCTTCGCCATCAAGCGCACGTAGGGTGGACCGGGGCGCGCAGCCGGCTCCGCCGTCCACGCGTTCGACCTGCGCCTGCCAACCCGCTTCCGGCATGGGCGACGCTAACAATCAGCGCGTGGACGGCGCAGCCGTCCACCCCTACGGACAGCGCTCTCGCCCATAGGAAATACCGTTTGTAACGCGCGCTCTGCAATTGTGAGAAAGTGTTACAGTAATTGGCCTTCTTGCACTGTTTCACGTCTACTACTGCGGCCATGCATGCCTGACGGAACATGCAGAGGCCGTTTTTTCCCGTTTAATGTTCGCCAGCGTACATAGAAAAGGGAAAAATCGCGTAAAATGTTTCCTATTTACATTTAATGGCAGGGGAAATGCCTTCAGCTTTTGACTGGCCAGTCCGGGTCTATTACGAAGACACCGACGCCGGTGGTATCGTGTTTTACGCTAACTACCTGAAGTTTTTCGAACGTGCGCGTACCGAATGGCTGCGCGCGACCGGCATCCAGCAGCAAGCGCTGCTCGACGCCGACGGCACCGCCTTCGTCGTCAAAAGCGCCAGCCTGGACTATCACGCGCCTGCCCGTCTCGACGATGAGCTGACCATCCGCACCATCGTCGACAAGCTCGGCCGCGCTTCGGTCCAGTTCGTCCAGCAGGCCTGGCGCGGCGATACCTTGCTGACGAGCGCGAGCGTGAAAGTCGGCTGCGTCGACCTCGCCACCATGCGCCCCCGCTCCTTGCCGGACGATGTGGCTGATAAAATGCGCGGCGCGTAGCGCCCTGCCCATATATTTACACAACTTATTCTACCGATGACCGCGACCCAAGACCTTTCGTTTATCGCCCTGATCAGCAACGCCCACCTGCTCGTCCAGCTGATCATGGCCTTATTGCTGGCCTTGTCGATCATCAGCTGGACCTACATTTTCCGCAAGCTGTTCGCGATCCGCGCCGCCCGTAGCCAGACCGAGCAATTCGAACGCAGCTTCTGGGCCGGCGGCAACCTGCACACCCTGCACCAGAGCGCCAGCAGCCAGCGCGACCAGAGCGGCCCGCTGGCCCGCATCTTCGAAGCCGGCATGGGCGAATTCATCAAGGGCAAGCAGGCCTCGCGCGAAGCGCTCGACATGGGCGCCGTGCTGGACGGCTCGCGCCGCGCCATGCGCGCCTCGTTCCAGCGCGAACTCGACATGCTGGACACCCACCTGAACTTCCTGGCCTCGGTCGGCTCCGTGTCGCCGTACATCGGCCTGCTCGGCACCGTGTGGGGCATCATGAACGCCTTCCGCGGCCTGGCCAACGTGCAGCAAGCCACCCTGGCGGTGGTCGCGCCGGGCATCGCCGAAGCCCTGATCGCCACCGCGATCGGCCTGTTCGCGGCAATCCCGGCCGTCGTCGCCTACAACCGCTTCACGCACGACATCGACCGCCTGGCGAACCGCTTCGAGAGCTTCGTCGAGGAATTCTCGAACATCCTGCAGCGCCAGGCGCGCTGATTGGAGGACGGGATGGCTTTTTCCAGCAGCATGCGCGGCGGGCGCCGCCGCAAGTTCAAGTCCGAGATCAACGTCGTGCCCTACATCGACGTGATGCTGGTGCTGCTCATCATCTTCATGGCGGTGCCGGCCAACGAGGCCCCGAGCGTGGTCAACCTGCCGCGCGCCGAGAAGTCGGCGCTGCCGCCCAGCACCTATATCCAGGTCGAGGTGAAGCCGGAAGGCCGGCTGGCGATCGGCGTGCGTGGCGAGCGGAAGGTGGCGAGCGAGGACGTCGGCGACCGCGCCGCCCTGCTCCAGCGCCTGCGCGCCCTGCACGAGGAAAATCCCGACTATCCGGTCTTGATTGCCGGCGACCGCGACAGCAAATACGACGATGTCATCCAGCTGATTTCCGAAGCCAAGAAGATGGGCATCAACCGCGTGGGACTCGCTACCAAGTGATGTCGGAACCATGTCAGCCATGAAGCCTGCCAGCGCCGGCACCCCGTACTACGTGCCGCCCGAACCGAACCGCCTGCCATCTTTCCTGCTGGCGGTGTTCGTGCACGCCATCCTGCTGTTCTTCCTGTGGTTCGGCATCAGCTGGCAAAGCAACGAGCCGGTCGCGGTCGAGGCCGAGGTCTGGGACATGTCGGTCCAGACCGCCGCCGCGCCTCCCCTGCCGGTCGAACCGCCACCGCCCGAGCCGGAACCGGAACCCCAGCCGGTCCAGCGCGCCGAGCCGCCGCCGCCCGTCGAGCGTCCTGCGCCGACGCCGCCCGATATCGCCCTCGAGCGCGAGAAGGAGCGCAAGGCCGAGCAGCTCAAGAAGGAGCTGGCCGAGAAGCGCGAGCGTGAAGAGCTGAAGAAGAAGGAACTCGCCGAGCAGAAGAAGAAAGAGGACGAGAAAAAGAAGAAAGAAGAAGCGGACCGCAAGGAGCTGGCAAAGAAAGAAGCCGACGAGAAAAAGAAGAAAGAACTCGCCGAGAAGAAAAAGGCTGCCGATGCCGCCAAGGTCGAAGCGGCTCGCCTGGACAAGATTCGCCAGGAAGATCTCAAGCGCATGGCCGGCGCCATGGGCAGCAGCGGCTCGGCCGAGAAATCGACCGCGCCCAAGATCGACAGCGGCTATGTCGCCGCGATCACGGCCAAGATCAAGAGCAACACGACCTATGCGGGCAGCACCGATACGCCGGGCAACCCGAAGGCCGTGTTCAAGGTGGACCAGTTGCCCACCGGCGAAATCATGTCGGTCCGCCTGAGCAAGAGCAGCGGCGTACCGGAATTCGACCGCGCGGTGGAAAACGGCATCCGCAAAGCGTCCCCACTACCCAAGAAGAAAGATGGTACGGTAGAGCGCAACCTCGAGGTCAATTTCTCTATGAAAGACCTCGACTGATCGGTTCGACCTCAATCTGACTCACAGACTATGAAAAAACTTCACATACTGCTGTTTAGTGCAACGATGCTGATGGGCACTGCAACCCAGGCCCAGCTGAAGGTCGAGATCGCCGGTGTCGGCAGCAACCAGATCCCGGTTGCGGTCGCGGCCTTCGCCGACGAAGGCGTGGCGCCGGCACAGGTGTCGGCCGTGATCCGCGCCGACCTCGAGCGTTCCGGCGTGTTCAAGGTGGTCGATGCCGGCCAGGTGATCAGCGACAGCGCCAATGTCGACCTGGCCGCCTTCAAGGCCAGCGGCGTCGATGCCCTGGTGGTCGGCAGCGTGGCGCGCCAGCCGGACGGCCGCCTCGCCGTGCGCTACAAGCTGCTCGATACCGTCAAGGGCGGCCAGCTCTCGCAGATGGGCGGCGAAGTCCAGCCCAAGTACACCCGCCTGCAGGCGCACCGCATCGCCGACGACGTCTACGAAAAGCTGACCGGCGTGAAGGGCATCTTCTCGACCCGCATCGCCTACGTCAAGGAAGACCGCGCCGCGCGCCAGTTCAGCCTGGCCGTGGCCGACGCCGACGGCGAGAACGAAATCGTCGCCGTGCACGGCCGCGAACCGATCATCTCGCCGGCCTGGTCCCCCGACGGCAGCAAGGTCGCCTACGTCTCGCTGGAAGACCGCAAGCCGGTGGTCTACCTGCAGGACCTGATGACCGGCCGCCGCAACCAGATCTCCAATCAGAAGGGCAACAACTCGGCGCCCTCGTGGGCGCCGGACGGCAGCACGCTCGCCGTGGCCCTGTCGAAGGACGGCAATACCGAGATCTACACGGTGCGCCATGACGGCAGCGGCCTGCGCCGCCTGACCACCAACAACGCGATCGACACCGAGCCGCAGTTCTCGGCCGACGGCCAGACCATTTACTTCACCAGCGACCGCAGCGGCGGTCCGCAGGTCTACAAGATGAGCGCTTCGGGCGGCAATGCCACCCGCGTGACGTTCAACGGCAACTACAACATCAGCCCGCGCGTGTCTCCTGATGGGAAGACCCTGGCATGGATCTCCCAGCGCGACGGCGGTTTCTCCTTATATGCGATGGACCTGGCCAGCGGCCAGGAGCTGCGCCTGGCCGATGGGGCCACCGAACCGAGTTTTTCGCCTAACGGCAAGTACATCATGTATGCGACCAAGGGCGGCGGGCGAACCTCGCTGGCCGTGGTGTCGGTGGATGGACGGGTCAAGCAGCGCTTAACCACCAAAGCGGGAAACATTCGGGAGCCCAGCTGGGGTCCCTTCATGAAGTAACGAAGTAAAACCTTTACCAGAACAGGAGAAAAACCATGCGCAACTTCAAGAGCGTCGCCTTCATCGCCTCGGCAGCCGCCCTGCTGGCAGCTTGCTCGTCGCCGACCAAGCTGACCGAGACCACCGTCCAGGAAAAATCGACCGAAACCGCACCGGCGCCAGTCGACAACCGCGAAATCAAGCCGGTCGAAACCGGCGTCGTCGATCCGCTGAACGATCCGAAAGGCGTGCTGGCCAACCGCAGCGTCTACTTCGACTACGACAGCTTCGTCGTGCGCGACGACGGCCGTCCGGTCGTCGAAAACCACTCGGCTTACCTGAACAAGAACAAGCAGCGCAAGGTCCTGATCCAAGGCAACACCGACGAACGCGGCGGCACCGAGTACAACCTGGCCCTGGGCCAGAAGCGTGCCGAAGCCGTCCGTCGTGCGATGGGTTCGCTGGGCGTGGCCGAAGGTCAGATGGAAGCCGTGTCGCTGGGCGAAGAAAAGCCGAAGGCAACCGGCAGCAACGAAGCCGCCTGGGCTGAAAACCGTCGCGCCGACATCGTCTATCAGTAATCGCTGACTTAAGATTCGCTTGATTGACAGCGGGGCGGCATGCAGTGCAGACTGCTAGCCGCCCCGTTTTATATCTGCAACTGGTTTTAGTAGAAAGAACAACGCCATGATGAAACTGACCCCGTCCCGTCTTGCCTGCCTGTTCCTGGCGGCCTGGATGCCGCTGCAGGCGTCCGCCGGCCTGCTCGACGATGACGAAGCGCGCAAAGCGATCCTCGACCTGCGTGCCAAGGTCGACAACATCGCGCGCGAGCTGAACGCCCGCGTCGACACCAAGGCGGACAAGAGCTCCACCATCGAGATGCTGAACCAGCACGAGCAGACCATGCAGGAACTGGCGCGCCTGCGCGGCCAGATCGAGGTGCTGGCCAACGAGATCGCCAAGGCCCAGAACGGCCAGAAGCAGCTGTACGCCGACCTCGACGCGCGCATCAAGAAACTCGAACCGCGCCAGGAAACCATCGACGGCCAGACCGCCGAGGTCCTGCCGTCCGAAAAGACCGCCTACGACGCCGCCACCGCCCTGTTCCAGTCGGGCGACTACAAGGCCGCCGCCACCGCGCTGCAGGACTTCGTCAAGCGCTACCCGGAATCGGCCTATGCCTCGAACGCGCAGTACTGGCTGGGCAACGCCTACTACGCGCTGGGCGACTACAAGAAAGCCATCGCGGCCCAGGAAGTGGTGACCAGCACCTACAACGCCAGCCCGAAGGTGCCGGATGCGATGCTGAACATCGCCAGCAGCTATGCCCTGCTGAAGGACAACAAGAACGCCAAGAAGGCCCTGCAGCAGCTGGTGTCGAAGTACCCGTCCTCGAGCGCGGCCCAGACGGCGCGCGACCGCCTGGCTTCGCTGAAGTAAGCATTAGCCGCGATGGGTATTTGACAGCTGCGCTAACGCGACCTATAATCTTGCTTCTTTCGGGTCGTTAGCTCAGTTGGTAGAGCAGCGGACTTTTAATCCGTTGGTCGCTGGTTCGAGCCCAGCACGGCCTACCAAAGATTCAACAGGAAGCCCACGAATTTTGTTTCGTGGGCTTTTTGCTTTGCGCCCCCCCCTGCACCAGTCAACGCATGCGTTTCTTCTCGAGACGGAACTCAGCACAAGCGACAACTTCACGGCGCCGTCATTCCTGCTGACTAGTCGCGTAAGCCTGGTAGGCACTCGCTCCAGCCTGGGCCAGCGCCGCGCCCAACAGCACCCAGCCTACTGGCGTCAATGAAAAAGCAATTCCAGCAGCACCTGTGGTAACCCCGGTTGCTATCGCGCCTCCAAGTGTAAACAAGGAGGATGCGCAATCTGTCGTCACTTCAAGTAGCTTTGCCTGCTTATTGTTTTCTGCCAGGCCGAACGCCAGCGACGCGTTTTTGGTGAACATGGCACCGAGGGCGGCAATGACTGCACCCGGCGTTGCATTCGCTCCCAACTTCAGCAGCGCAAGCGTCTGCGTAGAGATTTGGATGGCGCTCCCGGCAATCATCAATCCTTTGATATCGCCCTGCTTCCCAGCGAATCCGGCGATGGTG
Organism: Massilia sp. AB1; assembly: GCF_018119385.1. Lineage (NCBI taxonomy): Bacteria > Pseudomonadati > Pseudomonadota > Betaproteobacteria > Burkholderiales > Oxalobacteraceae > Massilia > Massilia sp. AB1. The sequence goes on from NZ_JAGKSG010000045.1 coordinate 27,322, forward strand.
GCATGCTTGTCGATCAAGCCGAGCGGCTGCTGCGGTCTTGCCTTCTACTCCAGCCAAGGAAGCATTAACGACACCAACAAACAGATTGAACAGATCTTCGTTTTGCTCGACTGATTTCGCATTCTCGCTGGCAGGGCTGATCGTTTGCAGCGCTTTCCGTGCATCGGATTCGGATATCCGCATCTCGTTATCCCCTTAAAAAAAGCTCTTCGATACCCGGTAAGCTTATTATTAATACCACAAATTACAGCCCTTCCTTGCTCGGTTCAATTGGTCCGGCCGAGCTTCCATTGCTACCGGCCCATGTATCGATTTCGGTGTCCGAGGAGCCAATCTCTCCCTGGCTGAACAGGACTCGCCCAGTGATTTGTAACCACCTGTTTCAAGACCGTTCGCAAAACGCCACAGACAGCCAATTTCTATGCTGGAGAGCGTTTCACAAACGGTCAACCGTGCTAGGATGATCTTAGTTTCTCCTGAGTCAACTCGGCGCTGGCACCAATCGTGCGCTTATTGCCTTTGAGAGAGAAAAATGTAAAATAAATAACGTCCCGGGACGCTCGCGAACCATTTGGCGCGCTCGTGCATCCATGCACTTCTTGCGCCTTACTCCGCCGCGCTCACGGTTTGTCCAAAACAGAAGCAACGTACTGGCACCACATGTCACGCACCTATCTGCACTACCCCGGCCTGCGCACTTGCTGCGCCACGGCCGTGCGGCGTGGCCGCCAGACAATCCGCTTCTCCGCGCCGCGCGCCCGCCAGGGTTGCCAGGCCGCTGCCCGGCTTGCCTGAGCCCGGCGAACACAGTTCGCTGGGCCCGTCACTACCGAATACAGAACACATGGCCCTTGCCGGCCTAACCAGCCGTTTCCCATCGAAACGGCGCCAGGAGACATTCATGGAACTCGAACATACCGAACGCCAACACCGTAGCATCCACACCGCCACCGTCGATACCACCGACCCGCGCGCGCCTCGCCGCAACATCGCCAAGGACATCGTCACGAGCAGCCGCCGTCTGCGCCAGCGCATCGCCGTCAGCGTGGGCCTGTGCATCGGCCTGGCCGCGCTGGTCATCGTCTTCGAATAAGCGGCTCCGCAGCGCACGATCGCGCATCGGCGGCCGGACCGTGTTCCGGCCGCTGCGAGGGCGGGTGTGCGCCGCGATGCCTTGAAAGAAAAAGCCAACCTCGCGGTTGGCTTTGTCGTTTGGGCGGCGGCTGCCTAGAACTCTTCCAAGCCGTCGCTCGCCTCGACAGCTTCGGGCTTGGCGGCCTTGGCAGTCCTTGCAGTCTTCGCGGTGGGGACCGCGGTCGGCGCCTCCTTGCGAACCGGCTTGGCGCGCACCGGCGTGGCCTGCGCCTTGGCCGGGCGTGCCGCCGGCAGCGCCAGGGCCGTGCCGCGCACCGGCGCCTGACCGGCGTGGATCAGCTTGAAGGCGCCGACGGTCTGCGCCAGCCCGGTCGCCTCTTCCTGCAGCGACTGGGCGGCTGCCGATGCCTGCTCGACCAGCGCTGCGTTCTGCTGGGTCACCTGGTCCATCTGGGTCACCGCGCTGTTGATCTGCTCGATGCCGGCGGTCTGCTCCTGGCTGGCGGCCGTGATCTCGGCCATGATGTCGGTCACCCGGCTGACACTCTGCACGATCTCGGCCATCGTGGCGCCGGCCTGGTCGACCAGCTCGGAACCGTGCTGCACCTTCTCTACCGAGTCGTCGATCAGGGCCTTGATCTCCTTGGCCGCCGCGGCGCTGCGCTGCGCCAGGTTGCGCACCTCGCCCGCCACCACCGCGAAGCCGCGGCCCTGCTCGCCCGCACGGGCCGCTTCCACCGCCGCGTTCAGGGCCAGGATATTGGTCTGGAAGGCGATGCCGTCGATGACGGCGATGATGTCCACGATGCGGGTGGCCGAGGCGTTGATCGCGCCCATGGTCTGCACCACCTGCTCGACCACCGCGCCGCCCTTGCCCGCCACTTCCGAGGCCGACGCGGCCAGCGCATTGGCCTGGCGCGCGTTGTCGGCGTTCTGCTTGACGGTCGAGGTCAGCTCTTCCATCGAGGCTGCGGTCTCTTCCAGCGATCCCGCCTGCTCTTCGGTGCGCGCCGACAGGTCCAGGTTGCCGGCCGCGATCTGGCTGGAGGCGGTGGCGATGGTATCGGTGCCGTTGCGCACCCGGCTGACGATCTTGACCAGCGCGTCGTTCATGTCCTTGAGCGCGTGCAGCAGGCGGCCGGTCTCGTCGTTCGAAGTGGCGTCGATGTGCTGGGTCAGGTCGCCCGCCGCGACGGCGCCGGCGATGGCCACCGCCTTTTCCAGCGGCCCGACGATGGCGCGCACCAGCAGCCAGCCGATCACGGCCGCCAGCACCAGGCCCACGGCCAGGCCGGCCAGGCAGACCAGGCGCACCAGCTCGTAGGTCGATTGCGAGGCCTCGTATTCGGCCTTCGCGTCGCCCTGCATCAGCGCGATCAGCTTGCCGCCCTGCTCCTGCATCGGCTTGTACAGCGACAGCATCGGACCGTTCAGCAGTTGCACGGCCTGGGCGTTGTCGCCCGCGCGGATCGCGGCCTGGGCCGGGCGCAGGCCCTGGGCCAGGAAGGCCTTGCGCGCTTCGGCGAAGGCATCCGCCATGGCGCGCTCGTCGTCCTCCAGGTCGCTGGCCTTGTACTCGTCCCAGAGCCTGGTGATCAGGCTGGCGTTGGCGTCGACCTCGTTCATGAGGGCGGTGCGCACGCCCGCGTCTTCGATGCTGATCGCTTTGGCCACGTTCAACTGGTTGGTGGTGACCAGCTGGATCACCTGCCCGACGCGGCCGAGCGCCACCAGGCGCTGGTCGTACATTTGCTTGAGTTCGGCGTTCGCGACGCCGAGGTTGACCAGGCCGATCACGGCGCCGGCGATGAGCTCGACAGCCAGGAATCCGATGACGAAGACGAGGCGTGACTTGATGCTGAGGTGTTTGAACATGGAACGCCCAAGAGAATTAAAGGGGAAATGCTTATTGGATTATAGAAACAAACGCGACTGTATGGGTTGAGGCAAAGATTCCTTTGCGAAAGTACAGGGTTTCCGTCGCTGCGTTGCAACAAGCCCGTTTGCTCATGGTTTGGCCTGCACCATGACAGTGCGGAATTCACCTTGGAAATCCATTCTGGAAGCGGCAATGTCAGTTTGCCTATAGAATGCTGCGATCAATTTGTTGCACGCAGTAATCTCTTCAGAGGCCCCATGAACCTTCCGCTGATCCTGAACCTGGCTATCGCCCTCGCCGTCTGCGTCCTGCTGTGGCGCTTGCAGGGCGCCCACGTGTCCTTCACCAAGCGGGTGCTGGCCGGCCTCGGCCTTGGCGTGCTGCTGGGCGCGGGCCTGCAGGCGGTGTACGGCGCGGCCTCGCCCGAGATCGCCGCCACCAACGCCTGGCTCGACGTGCTCGGCAGCGGCTACGTCAAGCTGCTGCAGATGATTGTGATTCCGCTGATCATGGTGTCGATCGTGCAGGCCATCATGAAGCTGCGCACCACCTCCTCGCTCGGCAGCATCAGCACCCTGACCATCGGCATCCTGCTCGTGACCACGGTGATCGCCGCGGCCATCGGCATCCTGATGGCCAAGCTGTTCGGCCTGTCGGCGGTGGGCCTGACCGCTTCCGCAGCCGAGGTCGCGCGCGGCGAGTACCTGCAGGGCAACCTGGCGGCCGCCAAGGACATCTCGCTGCCGAGCATGCTGCTGTCCTTCATCCCGGCCAATCCCTTCCTCGACATGACCGGTGCGCGCAAGACCTCGACCATCGCCGTGGTCGTGTTCTCGATCTTCATCGGCATCTCGGCCACCGGCATCGCGGGCAAGAAGCCGGACGTGTTCGAATCCTTCAGCCATTTCGTGCACGTGGCCCACGTGATCGTGATGCGCATGGTGACCCTGGTGCTGCGCCTGACCCCGTTCGGCGTGTTCGCGCTGATGGCCAAGGTGGTGGCCGGTTCCAGCCTGCAGGACATCCTCAACCTGCTCGGCTTCGTCGCCGCCTCCTACTGCGCGCTGGCGCTGATGTTCTGCGTGCACCTGATCATGATCAGCGCGTCCGGCCTGAATCCGGTGCGCTACGTCGGCAAGATCTTCCCGGTGCTGGCCTTCGCCTTCACCTCGCGCACCAGCGCGGGCTCGATCCCGATGAGCGTGGCGACCCAGACCGCACGCCTGGGCACGCCGGAAGGCATCGCCAACTTCGCCGCCTCCTTCGGCGCCACCATCGGCCAGAACGGCTGCGCCGGCATCTACCCGGCCATGCTGGCGGTCATGATCGCGCCCACCGTCGGCATCGACCCGATGAGCGCGAGCTTCCTGCTGCCGCTGCTGGCGATCATCGCCTTCGGCTCGATCGGCGTGGCCGGCGTGGGCGGCGGCGCCACCTTCGCGGCCCTGATCGTGCTGTCGGCGATGGACTTGCCGGTGGCGCTGGCCGGCCTCCTGATCTCGGTCGAGCCGCTGATCGACATGGGCCGCACCGCCCTCAACGTGAGCGGCTCCATCGCGGCCGGCACGGTCACCAGCCGCGTGCTCGGCGAAACCGACATGCGGGTGTTTCATAGCGACGCGGAAATCAATCTGGACAGCGAAGAACAAGCGGTTTGATTACCGCCGTAAACACCCTTGTAAGACCGTGCTGACAGAGTGAAGAGCCAGTCCGGAAAGGCCGCAATCGTGCGCTAAACCGCCGCAGAATCCGTCTAAGATGACGGCATGTCAATATCAACGACGGGCGGGTGATGGAGCAGAAGTGGCCGCAGGAAATCTGGCTGGTCAGGCATGGACAGAGCGCCGGCAACGTCGCGCGTGATCTGGCGGAAGCGGCGGCCGGACACCACATCGACATCGCCGACCGCGACGTCGACGTGCCCCTGTCCGAGCTGGGCATCCGCCAATCCGAAGCGCTGGGGTCGTGGTTCGCCGCCCTTCCCCCGGGCCAGCGCCCCAACGCGGTGCTGCATTCGCCCTATGTGCGCGCACAGCAAACCGCCGAGCTGCTCATGCAGCGCCTCGACCGCAGCGACATGCTGGCGGTCCAGGCCGACGAGCGCCTGCGCGAAAAAGAGTTCGGCATCCTCGACCGCCTGACCACCCACGGCATCGCCCACCACCATCCCGAGCTGTACGAGCAGCGCCGCCACGTCGGCAAATTCTATTTCCGCCCGCCCGGCGGCGAGAGCTGGTGCGACGTGATCCTGCGCCTGCGCAGCGTGATGGATACGCTCGAGCGCGAGTTCTGCCGCGAACGCGTGCTAATCGTCGCGCACCAGGTCACGGTCAATTGTTTCCGCTACCTGTTCGAACATCTGGACGAAGCCACCATCCTGGAGTTCGACCGCGCCGGCGACGTGCCGAACTGCTCGGTCACGTCCTACCGCTTCGATCCCTCGCAGGGCAAGCGTGGCGACCTCGCGCTGAACCTGCTCAACTTCGTCGCCCCGCTGGAAGCCACGGGCACTCCCATCACCGCGGGCAAGGACCTGCCGAGCGCACCGAAGGCATAAGGCCCCTCCATGGAATCGAGCATCCGCGCCATTGCCGTGCACGACATCGACGCAGCCCTGCTGGCCGGCTGGCCCCTGCCATGGCCGGAGTCCGACGGCGACAAGGAGTTGCGCGGCCACGTGCTGATCGTCGGCGGCTCGAGCGAGATGCCGGGCGCCATCATCCTCGCGGCCACGGCCGCGCTGCGCGCCGGCGCCGGCAAGCTGACCGTCGCCACCGGCGCCAGCGTGGCCCAGCTGGTGGCGCTGGCCATGCCCGAGGCGCGCGTGATCGGCCTGCGCGAGCATGCGAGCGACGGCTTCAGCCTGGAGGCCCTGGACAGCCTCGATCCGCTGGCCGACCGTGTCGATGCGGTCCTGATCGGCCCCGGCATGCGCGACGAAGCGGCCACCGCCGCGCTGGTGCATGCCCTGCTGCCGCGCCTGGACGCGACCCGGACCGCGGTGGTGCTCGACGCCTGCGCGATGGGCGTGCTGCGCCATCCGCCGCGCGGCTGGCCGGAGGGCATGCCTTTCCGTTTCGAACGCCCGGTGGTGCTGACTCCGCACGCGGGCGAGATGGCCCACCTGACCGGCGCCGCCAAGGCCGACATCGTGGCCGAGCCCGATGCGCTGGCGCTGGTCTGCGCGCGGCAGTGGAACGCGGTGCTGGCGCTCAAGGGCGCGCGCACCGTGATCGCCGCGCCCGACGGCGTGCTATGGCAGCACGAGGGAGCGGGCAACATCGGCCTGGCCATTTCCGGCTCGGGCGACGTGCTGGCCGGCATTGTCGCCGGGCTGGCGGCGCGCGGCGCGCCCTTGGCCCAGGCCACCTGCTGGGGCGTGGCCCTGCACGCCCGCGCCGGCGACCGCCTGGCCCAGCGCCTTGGCACTTTAGGATATCTAGCGCGGGAAATTTCTCATGAAATTCCGGCGCTGCTGGAACAGCTCGGCGCCCGGGATGGCGCCGGCAGCGACACCAACCGGCCTGGCCGGTAGGCAATGAGTTCGGCGCCCAGGCGCCGGCTTTGTAGGATTTCCGCAGCCGCAACGCGGAAACAAGCAGAAGGTGCGCAATCCGACGAACTGGCGGCAAGGCTGCCAGTCTAATTCTCACTGTTGGATTCGTGCACTGACCGGGGCCGCGTATTGCGTCGGTTCCCTGATGGTTCCACCGGAGGGTCCTGGACCCATGGAGGAACTGAACTGGCGCCGTTGACCCTCCAGCGCCTCACCTGGAGACTTCGGCACAAGATAGACGTGAACGAGGAGTTTAAACAATGAAAGCACTGACTAAGGCACCAAAAATCCTGCTGACTGCGGCTCTCCTGGCATCCGTGCTGGGCGCCTGCAAGAAGAACGATACCGCCGGCACGGCTGGCGATACGTCGGCGACCGCGCCGAGCTCCACTTCGGGCACCACCGGCACCACCGGTGACACCGGCACCGGCGCAACCGGCACCGGCACCACGGGCACCACCGGCGATACCACCGGCACCGGCGCAACGGGCACCACCGGCACCACCGGCGACATGGGCACGGGCGCCACCGGCACCACCACTACCCCGCCGGCCACCGACACCACCACCCCGCCGGCTACCGGCACCTCGGGCACCTCGGGTACTACCGGCACCACCGGCACCGGCACCACGACTCCGCCGACCACCGGCCAGTAAGGCCTGGACGCCGACAACAAGCAGGGCCCGCTTTCGCGGGCCCTGTGTGGTGTCGCGTTCCTTGTTTGGCTACTGCCCAGCAAGGCCAATCGCCAGTCCGGCAGGACTGGCTTTGGCGCGCCTTTTCGGCGCGTCCGCTTCGCTAAGTCCGCGAAACCGGGGGCTTGGCTTCGCAAAGCCGTGCGCGCAGCTTGCGTTGTCAATCATGACATTCCCGGACAACGTCCTGTCTGCTCAGCGCTCCGCTGAGGGAAGGTCTCCTACGGCTTCCACCAGTGCGGCATGGGCGTCCAGGTCGACGGGGCGCAGCTTCGGCTCGGTCCTGGCGGGATGCTTGCCCAGGTAGTTCCCGTTCTTCCAGTTACGGCTTGGACGCACCGGACGCGGCACGAAGCCGCCGCCGCAATTCGGGCAGACGTTCCGCAGCAAGCCTTCGGCGCAGGCGGCGCAGAAGGTGCACTCGAAGGAGCAGATACGGGCCTCTGGCGCGTCGGGCGGGAGAGAAACATTGCAGTGTTCGCAGTTGGGACGCAGTTCGAGCATGCGGATCCTTTCGTGGACGGCGGCGCCGCCACCTGGCCGAGGCTGCGCGGTCCCGAGG
>NZ_JAGKSG010000046.1:0-33887 GCF_018119385.1 Massilia sp. AB1
CCGCCTGCGGGCGGCTTTTTTTCGTCCTGTTCGCGCGGTAGAATCGTTTTCCATGAATGCTGACGCGGACAATCCCTGCCTCGACTGCGGCGCCTGCTGCAAGTCGTTTCGTGTTTCGTTCTACTGGGCCGAGGCGCAGGAGTGCGGGCTACCCGAGGGGTGGACGGAACAGGTGACGCCGCATTTGTCGTGCATGAAGGGGACCAATGCGGCGGCGCCGTATTGCGCGGCGCTTGGGAAGGGGGATGCCGGGGTGATGGCGTGCGGGGTGTATGCATGCAGGCCGAGTCCGTGCAGGGAAGTTCAGATTGGGGATGAGAAGTGCAGTCGGGCCAGGGGGATGCATGGGTTGGCGCCGATCGAAACTGCACGGCTGATCGAGCAAACTTAGGTTCCCGCCTTCGCGGGAACGACGGTTTTGGAGCTAGCAGCTCCGTCCGCTTTCTCTGACCTCCACCCGCCAAACCGTCGTTCCCGCGAAGGCGGGAACCCAAGTTAGTTTGCGTTACCCCACCCTCCCCCTCGGGCGACAACGCACAATGTCCGCCATGGACAAGAGCTCATACGTCTACATCATGGCCAGCCGCCCCTACGGCACGCTCTACATCGGCGTCACATCCGACCTGATCAAGCGCGTCTGGCAGCACCGCGAAGGCTTCGTCGACGGTTTCACCAAACAGCACAAGACTCACCGCCTGGTCTGGTACGAAATCCACTGCGACATCATCGAAGCCATCACCCGTGAAAAAAAAACTCAAGCACTGGAACCGCGACTGGAAAATCAACCTCATCCAATCCAACAACCCCAGCTGGCGCGACCTCTACCCCACCCTCACCTAGCCGCGCAAATCATCCACCGGCTTCCCGCCAAACTCCGCATCCAGCAAATAATCCACCAGGCTCACCGCACACACCGTCGGCTGCGCCAGCACCCCGCTGTCCTTCATGTCCACGAACCGCTGTCTGAGCGGAAAGCGCTCATCCGGCGTGGCCCTGATTTCCGCCTGCATATCCGTATCGATCACTCCCGGCGCCAGGCTGCACGCCTTTACGCGCGCATCCGCGTCCAGCGCCACCGCCCGCGCATGCTGGTCCAGCGCCGCCTTGGTGGCGCAATACACGCTCCACCCCGGATACGCGCTGCGCCCCGCCCCGCTCGAGATATGCAGGATGCGCCTTTCAGCCTGCGGCGCCGCCTGCACGAAGGCAGCCGACAGCGCCAGCGGCGCGCCCACATTCAGGGTGGCCGCGCGCAGCGCCGCCAGCGGATCCTGCTCCCCCAGCGGCCCCACCGGCGTCACCACGCCCGCATTGTTCACCAGCAGCGCCACATCGCAGCCCGCCAGGAAACTGCGCAGCGCATGCCCGCCGATCCAGCCCGCCAGCGCCGCCGAATCGGACAGGTCGACCACCGCCTGCTCCATGCCCTCGCCAATCTCGGCATGTCCGCGCGCCACGCCCAGCACCGGGATGCCGCGCACCACCAGCTCCGCCGCCACCGCGGCGCCAAGGCCACGGGTGTGGCCGGTCACGACTGCCTTGATCATGCCCACCTCCGCTAAATGAATACCGGCTCCGGCTCCAGCGCCACGCCGTAGCGCGCCTCGACATCCGCCTGGATCGCCCGCGCCAGGCGCACCACGTCTTCGCCGCGCGCCCCGCCCAGGTTCACCAGCACCAGCGCCTGCTTCGGATACACGCCCGCCGCGCCCATGCTGCGGCCCTTCCAGCCGCACTGGTCGATCAGCCAGCCCGCCGCCAGCTTTTCCGTGCCGTCGGGCTGCGCATGGTGGACCAGGTTCGGGAACTGCGCCAGCAGGCGCGCGCAGTGCTCGGCGGAGACCACCGGGTTCTTGAAGAAACTCCCCGCATTGCCGATCTCGGCCGGGTCCGGCAGCTTGCGGCGCCGGATCGCTTCGACCAGGGCGCCCACCTGGCGCGGCGTCGGCGATTCCAGTCCGGCGTCGCGTGCGGCGTTGGCCAGTTCCGCATAGCGCAGGTTCGGCGCCCAGTCCTTGGGCAGCGCGAAGGTCACGTCCAGCACCACCAGCGCGCGTCCGTCCTCGTGCTTGAAGATGCTGTCCCGGTAGGCGAAGCGGCAGTCCTGCGCATCCAGCACACGCACTTCGCCGCTGTCCATGTCGTATGCCGTCAGACTATGGAAGACATCCTTGGTTTCCGTGCCATACGCCCCCACGTTCTGGATCGGCGCGGCGCCCACCGTGCCGGGGATCAGCGACAGGTTTTCCAGGCCGCCCAGCCCCTGCTCCAGCGTGTACTGGACGAAGGCGTGCCAGTTCTCGCCCGCCTGGGCCCGCACCAGCACCCGCCCGTCCTGTTCGCCGAGGATCTCGCGCCCCAGGCCGGACATGTGCAGCACCACGCCGTCGAAGTCGCGGGTGAACAGCAGGTTGCTGCCGCCCCCGAGCACCAGGCGCGGCAGCGCGCCCAGTTCGGGGTCGGCGCGCAGCTGGTCCAGCTGCTCCGCGCCGGTCACGCGCAGGTAGTGCCGGGCCCTGGCCGGAATGCGGAAGGTGTTGAAGGAATCGAGCGGCTGGTCGTGGACGAGGAACAGGTGTGGATGCATGGCGTAGACAGGTTTTTCGCCCCATTATAGAGCCAAGGCGGTATCAAGGACGCCTCCAGCCTTGCCGGTCTGGCAAAACAGGTCGCCGGTTCGGACGGTTGTCCGTTAAAATAGAGGGATTCATCTAATAGCAACATCAGGAAAAAGGAAGAACCATGCCATCGTTTGATGTCGTCTGCGAAGCAGACATGGTCGAAGTGAAGAACGCCGTCGAACAGTCGAACAAGGAAATCACCACCCGCTTCGACTTCAAGGGCAGCTCGGCCAAGGTCGAACAGAAGGAACGCGAACTGACCCTGTTCGCCGACGCCGACTTCCAGCTCGGCCAGGTCAAGGACGTCCTCATCAACAAGATGTCGAAGCGCAAGGTCGACGTCCGCTTCCTCGACGAAGGCAAGGTCGAGAAGATCGGCGGCGACAAGGTCAAGCAGGTCATCAAGGTGCGCAACGGCATCGAGACCGAAGACGCCAAGAAGATCACCAAGGTGATCAAGGAAAGCAAGATGAAGGTCCAGGCCAGCATCCAGGGCGAATCGGTGCGCATCACCGGCGCCAAGCGCGACGACCTGCAGGCCGCCATGGCCCTGCTGCGCAAGGATGTCCAGGAACTGCCGCTGGCGTTCAACAATTTCCGCGATTAAGCACCGCGCCCGGGCCGGCGTACCGGCCCGCAGCGCCCGCCTGGGACAATCCGTCACAGGGGGCACAGACCCGCTTGGGGTAGAATGAAGGCCGTGCGCTCACGGTGTTTTTCTGCGCCTGCCCGTCGTACTCGAAGAGTCGTAGTCTAAGGATAGCAATGAAACGTGTTGATGATTTCCGCTTAAAACTGGGCAACAAGGAATATGTGCCCATCATGATCGGCGGAATGGGTGTGGACATCTCGACGTCCGAACTGGCGCTGGAAGCCGCGCGCCTGGGCGGTATCGGCCATATTTCCGATGCCATGGTGCAAGACGTTTCGGACCGCAAGTTCGACACCACCTTCGTCAAGGACAAGACGAAGCTCTACAAGTTCAACATCAACAACATGAACAAGGCGGTGGTCCAGTTCGACCTCGACCGCCTGGCCGAAGCGACCCGCCTGCACGTGGGCGCGACCATGGAAGCGAAGAAAGGCGATGGCCTGGTCTTCGTGAACTGCATGGAAAAGCTGACCATGAACGCGCCCAAGGAAACCCTGCGCGTGCGCCTGGCCTCGGCGCTGGATGCGGGCATCGACGGCATCACCATGTCGGCCGGCCTGCACCTGGGTTCCTTCGAGCTGATCAAGGATCACCCGCGCTTCCGCGACGCCAAGCTGGGCATCATCGTGTCCTCGGTGCGCGCGCTGCAGCTGTTCCTGCGCAAGGTCTCGCGCCTGGACCGCCTGCCCGACTACATCATCGTCGAAGGCCCGCTGGCCGGCGGCCACCTGGGCTTCGGCATCGACGACTGGAAGCAGTACGACCTGCACACCATCATGGACGAGATCCATGCCTTCATGCGCGCCGAGCAGCTGGACATCCCCCTCATCGCGGCCGGCGGCGTGTTTACCGGCACCGATGCGGCGGGCTTCCTGGAAAAAGGCGCCGGCGGCGTGCAGGTGGCGACCCGCTTCACCGTCACCCACGAATGCGGCCTGCCGGACAACGTCAAGCAGGAATACTTCCGCGCCGGCGAGGACGACATCGAAGTCAACGGCCTGTCGCCGACCGGCTACCCGATGCGCATGCTGAGGAACACCCCGGCGATCGGCTCCGGCATCCGCCCGGGCTGCGAATCCTACGGCTACCTGCTGGACGCCACCGGCAACTGCGCCTACATCAACTCGTACAACCGCGAGGTGCAGGCCAGCCCGGACAGCAAGAACATCGTGGTCATGGACAAGACCTGCCTGTGCACCCACATGCGTAATTTCAATTGCTGGACCTGCGGCCACTACACCTACCGCCTGAAGGACACCACCCACCTGCTGGCGGACGGCAATTACCAGATCCTGTCGGCCGAGCACGTGTTCAAGGACTACCAGTTCAGCGTGAACAACGAGATCGCCCTGCCGCCGAAGCAGGAAAACGCAGCGGCGTAAGGCCACCGCGCTCCGGGAAAGCCACGATGCGTCGTGGCTTTTTTATTGCCGCTGAGAATCGTCAGCCGGAACTGGCACAAGCGCCGCAAGCTGCGATACTATTTGAACATCATTCACACCCACACGGAGATCGACCATGTCCCCCGCCATCGGCAACGCCCCGCTGCGCCCCGTCTCGACCGACCTGCTGCGCGTCGTCCTCGCGACCGCCTGCCTCCTGCTGGTGCCGCTGGTCGCCATGCAGTTCACCCGCGAAGTCAACTGGACCGGCTTCGACTTCGCCGTGGCCGCCTTCCTGCTGGGCGGCACGGGCACGGCCTGGGTCCTGCTGTCGCGCATGGTGCGCGGCACGCGCGAGCGCAAGCTGCTCGGCCTGGTGCTGCTGGGCGCCCTGCTCGTCGTGTGGGCCGAGCTGGCCGTCGGTATCTTCCACTAAGCTTAAGCCGGCCTCCCCCCCTTTCGCCCGGCGCGCGCGCGCCGGGCTGCCCCTCTTTTCCCCGTTTCCGCATCTTTCCGTATCTTCCGCGCATCGCTACGGTTGTTCGCGCCACGCGCGCCGAAACCGGTGTAAGCTGACCTTCAGCGAGCCCTCAGTGCGAGGTAGGACATGCCTACGACGGACGAATCCGAGAAGCTAAGCTTTCTGACGGACGAGACGGGCCGGATCACCACCTGGAATCCCGCATGCGAGGCGCTGTTCGGACTCCCGACGGCCCAGGCTGTCGGCCAGGCGCTGGACGGCCTGCTGGCCGGCGGACCCGGCTGGCTCGAGCTGGCCGAAGCCGGCAGCGGCCTGGTCTCGCTCCACATGGCCGGCATGCGCGAGGAAGAAGCGCTCCTGACCCTGGTCGCCCAGCACGACGGCGACGGCGCGCCGCGCGCCTGGGTGGTCACCGTTTCCTTCCCCCACGGCCTCAACGAATCCGAAAGCGAACGGGTCGGCCGCACGCCGCTGTCGCATGTGGTCGATCTGCTGCCCGGCATCTTCTACGTCATCAACCGCGACGGCCGCTTCGTCCTGTGGAACCATAACCTCGAGCGCCTGTCCGAAATGATGCCGGACGAAGTCGCCGCCACCCACGCCCTCGACCTGTTCGACTTCCGCGACCGCCCGCAGGCGCTCGACAACATCCGGCGCGTGTTCAAGGAAGGCGCCGAGGTCTCGATGGAGGCCGACTACGTCTCGCGCAGCGGCCGCGAGACGCCCATGCTGCTGGGCGGCGCGCCGATTTCCTGCAACGGCGGCACCTACCTGTTCGGCATGGGCATCGACATCTCGGCGCGCCGCAACCGGGAACGCCAGATGCGCCTTTACGAGCGCGCCCTGCATGCGGCCAGCAACGGCATCGTGATCACCGGCTGCCGCAACGGCCACCACCCGATCGAATACGTCAATCCCGCCTTCGAGCGCATCACCGGCTACAGCAGCGAGGAGGTGGTCGGGCGCGACTCGCGCTTCATGGCCGCGCCCGGCATGGACCCGGACGAACGGGCCCAGGTGCGCCTGGCGCTGCGCGAACTGCGCCCCATCAAGGTGGTGTTGCGCAACCAGCGCAAGAGCGGCGAGCTGTTCTGGAACGACCTGAGCATCACGCCGGTGCACGACGAGCACGGCCAGGTGACCCATTTCATCGGCATCATCAACGACGTCACCGCGGTCAAGCAGCGCACCGCCCACCTCGAGCACGAGGTCAACCACGACGGCCTGACCGGCCTGGCCAACCGCAACCTGATGTGGGACCGCCTGGGCCACGCCCTGCACTTGGCCCAGCGCCACCAGACCATGGTGGCGGCGGTGCTGGTGGACCTGGACAACTTCAAGACCATCAACGACACCTTCGGCCATGCGGCCGGCGACGTGGTGCTGAAGGTGGTGGCGCGGCGCCTGCAGTCGGCGGTGCGCGACAGCGACACGGTGGCGCGCATGTCGGGCGACGAATTCGTGCTGGTGCTGGTGGACCAGCCCTCGCTGCGCTTCACCCTGCGCATGGTGGAGCGGGTGCGGCGCGCGCTGGTGATGCCGGTCGCCTTCGGCGGCAACGAGATCCCGGTCGGGGCCAGCCTGGGCGTGGCGGCCTTCCCCGGCGACGGCCACACGCCGGCCGAACTGGTGCGGGCGGCCGACATGGCGATGTACCGCGCCAAGAACAACGGCGGCGGCGTGCACTTCTACTCCGCCGAGATGCGCACGGCCAGCCAGGCGCGGGCCGCCCTGGCCGACAGCATGCGCGACGTGCTGGCGCGCGACGAGCTGTTCCTGCTGTTCCAGCCGCGCATGGACGCCAAGACCGGCAAGGTGCGCGGCTTCGAGGCCCTGCTGCGCTGGCGCCATCCCGAGCACGGCGTGATGCTGCCGGCCGCCTTCCTGGCCGAGGCCGAGGAAAGCGGGCGGATCGTCGAGATCGGCAACTGGGTGCTGGACCAGGCCTGCAACTTCCTGCGCCAGCTGCGCGACGCCGGCTATACGGGGCTGCCGGTGGCGGTCAACGTCTCGCACCGCGAATACAGCCGGCCCGGCTTCATTCCGGGCCTGGCGGCGCGCATGGAGCAGCATGGCCTGCCGCCGGGGAGCCTGGAGATCGAGATTCCCGAGGCCGACCTGATCCGCAGCCCGGGCATCGGGCGCGACCTGGCGAACCAGCTGCGCGAGGTGGGCGTGGTGCTGTCGGTGGACGAATTCGGGCGCGGGATTTCGGATATCTCCTTCCTGCAGCAGCTGTCGGTGCGGCAGGTGAAGCTGTCGAAGGCGGCGGTGCACGGGATCGCCGGCGACGGGGCCGGGACCGGGCCTTCACTGGCCAAGACCCTGATCGATATCGGGCACAACCTGGAGATGTCGGTGGTGGGCGAGGCGGTGGAGACCGAGGCGCAGGTGGAGTTCCTGCGCCTGCATGGGTGCGATCAGCTGCAGGGGGCGTGGTTCAGCGAGCCGCTGGCGGCGGACGCGGCGCAAAGGATGCTGGCGCAGGGGGTGCAGGAGCAGCGGGCGCAGTAGCCCGCGTTGCAACGACGCCATTGTGGCCACGTCCCTCAATCCGTCGTTCCGGGACTCGGCGTCCCCCTTGGCCGGAACCTAAGTTTTACGCGTACCACCAACGGTTAGCGTAACCGGCCTGCGAACAAACTTGGATCCCGGCCTTCGCCGGGAGTTATTGCCGCCAGTGGCGGGAATGACGGTTTTGAGGCTAACGCAGTTGGATGCCGATAACTGCTCACCCTTCACTCGTAATCCGATTCACCAAGGCCTCCAGCACGTCCTCCGCCATGTCATTCGACACCTGGCACGTCCCCGCATTCTCATGCCCGCCCCCGCCATACTCCAGCATCAGCGCCCCGATATTGGTCCGCGACGTCCGGTTCAGAATCGACTTCCCCGTCGCGAACACCGTATTCTGCTGTTTCAGCCCCCACAGCACGTGGATCGAGATATTCGTCTGCGGGAACAGCGCATAAATGATGAACCGGTTCCCCGCATAAATCACCGGCTCCTCGCGCAGGTCCAGCACCACCAGGTTGCCGTGCACGCGCGCGCAGCGGCGGATCTGTTCCTTGCACAGCGCGTGATGCTCGAAATACAGCGCGGTCCGCTCCTGCACGTCCGGCAGCGCCATGATCTCGTGGATCGTGTGCGTGGCGCAGTGATCGATCAGCGCCATCATCAGCTGGTAGTTCGAAATCCGGAATTCGTGGAAACGCCCCAGCCCCGTGCGCGCGTCCATCAGGAAGTTGAGCAGGTTCCAGCCCATCGGATCCAGCACTTCCGCCTGCGAGAAGCGCGCCGAGTCGCCCTTGTCGACCGCCGCCAGCATGTCGTTCCAGGCCGCCGGGAAGGTCGCGGCGCCGCCGTAATGGTCGTACACCACGCGCGCCGCCGAGGGCGCGTCCGGGTGGATGATGTGGTTCTCGCGCCGCCCGGTATTGCGCAGAGTTTCCGATATGTGATGGTCGAAGGACAAGTGAGCGGCCGGGACGTAAGGCAGGTTGGTCGTGATGTCGTGCGCGCTGATGGCGATCTTGCCGTCCTGCATGTCCTTGGGGTGGACAAACAGGATGTCGTCGATCAGATCGAGGTGCCTGAGGAGCACCGCGCACACCAAACCGTCGAAATCGCTGCGGGTAACGAGGCGGTATTTTCCAGGAGCTGCAGGCATCGGCAAACCCTTTCATTATCGGATTGAGGACCCGGCCGGCATGGCTGGTGGCCAGGCGGAGAATCCTCATACCTTGCAATGTTTCTAATCGACAGAATTTGCGCTAGCTCAGTGGTACAGGGCGATGGGCAAATGCGGCAGCCTGTTCCCCGATTCCTGCAGACTGTCGCAGGGGACTGGCAAGCGCGGCGGCCTACGGGTAAAGTTGCAACATCCCAACAGTCGGATTGGCCGGGAAATCCTCGCACCCCTGTTTCCCGGCTCCGCGGGTGCGCGCAGGTTACACTCGCGCACCACTGAGAGAAAACGACAACGACATGCAAGCACGCAGCACAACCCAGCAGTATTTTTCCAGCGTCCTGTCCTGGCTCTACCGCGCCTTCGACGCCGTGGCGACCTGGGTGACGCAACTGTCGTGGTGGAAATTCTTCCTGTTCGCAATCCTGACCCTGACCGCCGGCGCCATCCTGCAGGAAGAGCTGTTCAACGGCCCGGCCGAGGAAGAGATCGCCCGCGCCGAGCGCGACGCCGCGCGCCGCAGCGACGCCAGCATCCTGATCGACGAAAGCGGCATCCATTTCAACCCGCGCAAGAACCGTCCGGGCGCCACGCCCGAGCCGCCTGTTCCGCCTGCCGCACCCGAGGCGCCGGCCGCCCCGTCTGCCCCGTCCACCCCGGCCACGCCGTCCACCCCGAGCCAGCCGGGCGTGCACCCGAACGGCGATTCGGTCCACATCGAGCTGCCGCCCCAGATCGGCGAGGAATTGTCGAATGCCATCGAGGCGGCGGTGGAAGACGCGGCCGAGCAGAAGGTGTCGCGCTATCACAAGCAGGCCTCGACCTGGTTCATGAACTTCGTGCTGCTGCTGGTGCTGGCCCTGTTCGGCACCAAGGCCCTGGTCGGCGGCAAGAAGCGCGCCGACGCCGAGCTGCAGGTGGCCAATGCCGCCGCCGAGCGCGAAGCGATGCAGCGCCAGCTGTCCGAGACCAAGATGCAGATGATGCAGGCCCAGGTGGAGCCCCACTTCCTGTTCAACACCCTGGCCTCGGTCGAGCACCTGATCACGGTCGACCCGCCGCGCGCCTCGGCCATGCAGCGCAGCCTGATCCAGTACCTGCGCGCCGTGCTGCCGCAGATGCGCGACAACGCCGTGGTCACCGGCCTGGGGCGCGAGGTCGATATGGTCAAGGCCTACCTGAACCTGC
This sequence comes from Massilia sp. AB1, assembly GCF_018119385.1. Lineage (NCBI taxonomy): Bacteria > Pseudomonadati > Pseudomonadota > Betaproteobacteria > Burkholderiales > Oxalobacteraceae > Massilia > Massilia sp. AB1. Next base: position 10,013 of record NZ_JAGKSG010000046.1, read on the forward strand.
TCAAGATGCGCATGGAAGAACGCCTCACGGTCGACCTGCAAATTCCCGAAGGCCTGCGCAGCGCCGCCTTCCCGCCGATGATGCTGCAGTCGATGGTCGAGAACGCGATCAAGCACGGCCTGGAATGCAAGCCCGAAGGCGGCACGCTCAAGATCGTGGCCGATGTGGTCGACAGCAAGCTGCGCGTGACCGTCACCGACGACGGCGTGGGCTTCGGCGTGGTGCCGAGCGACGGCACAGGCCTGGGGCTGCAGACCATCCGCGAACGCCTCAAGCTGCTGCACGGCGACGCCGCCAGCCTGCACATCGGCGCCAACAGCCCGAGCGGCGTGATCGCCACCATCACCGTGCCCTATCAGTTATCCAAATAAGGGCGGAAAAAGGCTACTTGCCTGCCGCCCCGTTTCGTTGAATAATTGTTACCCCTTTCCAGCAACGAGAAGATCATGCCTACTGCAATCATTGCCGATGACGAAAGACTGATGCGCGACCAGCTGCGCATGCGCCTGTCCGAGGTGTGGCCGGAACTGGATATCCTGGGCGAAGCGAAGAACGGCGAGGAAGCGGTGGAACTGGTGGACCAGCTCAAGCCGGACCTGACCTTCCTGGACATCCGCATGCCGGGCAAGACCGGTATGGAAGCGGCGCGCGACATCGGCGACCGCAGCCAGATCGTGTTCGTCACGGCCTACGACCAGTACGCGGTGGAAGCCTTCGAGCGCGGCGCGATCGACTACGTGCTCAAGCCGACCGAGCCCGAGCGCCTGAAGATCACGGTCGACCGCCTCAAGCAGCGTCTGGAGCGCCCGGAGGAAAACGTCAACCAGAGCGTGACGGCGATGCTGTCGCAGCTGGCGGAAAAGATCGCGGCGCCCAAGCCCAAGCACCTGCAGTGGATCCAGGCCAGCATCGGCCAGGACCTGCGCATGATCCCGGTCGAAGACATCCTGTTCTTCCGCTCGGACGAGAAGTACACCTGCGTGCAGACGGCCAGCTTCGAGGCGCTGATCCGCAAGCCGGTGCGCGATTTGGCGGATGAACTGGATCCGTCGCTGTTCTGGCAGATTCACCGCGCGACCTTGGTCAATGTGAATGCGATCGAGGGTGTGACGCGGGATATCCGCGGGCGGCACCTGGTTCAGATCAAGGGGCGGCCGGAGAAGCTGGAGGTGAGCCGCAGCTTCCTGCATTTGTTCAAGCAGATGTGATCTGATGCGATAACGCTGTTCATGCAAACTTGGATCCCGGCCTTCGCCGGGACGACGTGCCAAGGGCGCGGGCTTGAAGGTACTGTATCTTGGTGCCGCCACCTTAAGACCGTCGTCCCGGCGCAGGCCGGGACCCAAGTTCACCGCATACCCCTAACGCATCCCCGCCCCCCCCCATTTAGCCCCCCTCAACACCCCTCCCCCCACTCCAGCGTACTGTAGAAGCCCACCCACGTCCCAGGCTTCGCATGGCAACACCCCGCATCACCTCCCTGCGCCGCTACCGCCGCCGCCCCAGGCGCCCGGCGATGCTGATGGCCGGCTTCCTCGGCGGCTACTGCGCGGGCCACCTGGCCGCCGCGCTGCGCCGCGCCCGCCTCAGTGCTCGTGACAAGCGCAAGACCGTGCGCGACCTGGACGGCCGCCGCATCGTGCACAGCGCCAGCGACGCCATCCTCTCGATCGACGAAAACAGCGCGGTCCTGATGGCCAACCCCGCCGCCGCCGCCATGTTCGCCACCAGCGTGGCGGCCATGCAGGGCGCCCCGCTCGCCCGCTACATCCAGCCGCCCAGCGCGGCCGCGCGCACGCCGCTCGACTACTTCGCGGCCGGCAGCGGCCGCGCGGGCCGGCGCGCCACCGACTACGCCGTCACCGGCATCCGCGCCAACGGCCACCTGTTCCCGATCGAAGGTTCGATCTCGTCGGTCCAGCACGACGGACGCGAGATCTATACCGTAATCCTGCGCGACGTTTCCGAACGCCACCTGGTGCAGCAGACCCTGGCGCGTTCGCACGACCAGCTGCGCCAGCTCTCGTCCGCCCTGCAGACCATCCGCGAGGAAGAACGCACCCACATCGCGCGCGAGCTGCACGACGATCTCGGCCAGCTGCTCGCCTCGCTGCGCATGGACCTGACCCTGCTGGGGCGCACCGATCCGCTGCCGGCCCCCAGCGCACGCCTGATCCAGGGCATGGAAGCCAACCTGCTGACCGCCATCACCTCGCTGCGCCGCATCGCCGCCAACCTGCGCCCGCGCGCCCTCGACGAGGGCGGCCTGTACTTCGCGCTGCAGGGCCTGCGCGACGACTTCGTCGAGCGCCACGGCATCGCCTGCACCTTGCTGGCCGACGAATCCGAGCTGCGCCTGGACGATGCCGCCAGCACCGCCATCTTCCGCATCGTGCAGGAAGCGCTGACCAACGTGGCGCGCCATGCGCAGGCCGCCAATGTGGTGCTCAACCTGTTCCGCACCGACCACGACCTGATGGTGAGCATCCGCGACGACGGCCGCGGCATCCGCGCCGAAGACATGGACAAGGCCCAGTCGCTGGGCCTGGTCGGCATGCGCGAGCGGGTCTGGAACATGGGTGGAGAAATCTCGATCAGCAGCGCAGCAGACGGCGGCGATGCGCCCGGCACCCGCATCGACATCGCGCTCCCCGTCGCCAAGCACCTCGTCTGAACGCGGCTTGGCCTGACAGCAACATGGTTTGATTGTCATCAACGCGACACATTGCCTCGATAAGATCCCGGTCGATCTGAGTGACATCACGCACTCAACATCTTGTGAAACCAACTGGAGATCTTCATGAAGTATCAATGCCTCGCCGCCGCAGTCCTGTCCTGCCTCCCGCTGTTCGCCCACGCCCAGAGCAACGTCCAAGTCTATGGCGTGATGGACGCGGCCATCGCGATCGAGGACACCGACGCACCGGGCGAAGACCGCCGCACCGTGATCAACTCGGGCAACCAGTCGAGCAGCCGCCTCGGCTTCCGCGGCACCGAAGATCTGGGCAACGGCCTCAAGGCACTGTTCAACATCGAAGCCGGCGTGGCGCTGGATACCGGGGCCGCCGATTCGACCCTGTTCGGCCGCCGCGCCGTGGTCGGCCTGCAAGGCAACTTCGGCACCGTGACCGTGGGCCGCGAATACAGCCCGATCGCCGCCGTCGCCGCCGCGACCGACATCCTGGGCCAGGGCATGTTCGGCAGTAACCTGTCGGCCTTCGGCAGCAACCGCCTGACCCGCCGCCTGGCCAACTCGGTCAACTACAAGAGCAACGCGCTGTCCGGCTTCGTCGTCAACGCCGCCTACTCGACCGGCGAAAAGAGCGTCGACCCGTCGGGCGACCTGATGGGCGTGTCGGTGGAATACAAGACCGGCGGCCTGTACCTGGGCGGCGGCTATCATGTGTTCGAGCGCCTGGCGAGCGGCGACGACAAGGAATGGGCGGCCGGCGCGGGCTACGCCTTCGGTCCTGTCGAGATCAAGGGTAACTACCTGGTCGCCGATCCGGAAGGCGCCAACAACGAATACAAGAACGCCAACCTGGGCGCGTCCTACGCCATGGGCCCGAGCAAGTTCTTCCTGAACTTCCAGCAGCAGAAGCTGGAGACCGGCGCCAAGGGCAAAACCGTGTCGCTGGCCTACACCTACGCGCTGTCGAAGCGCACCAACATCTACACGACCTACGCCCAGCTGCGCAACAACGGCCGCGGCGTGTTCGGCATCAACTCGTCGTCGACCTCGGTCGCTCCGCCGAGCACCGCACTGGGCGCCGATCCGTCGGTGTTCAGCCTGGGTCTGCGTCACACGTTCTAAGACCCTTGCGATGCGGTAGATCAGATCATCACCGTTAGCCTGGAGGCCGTCGTTCCCGCGCAGGCGGGAACCCAAGTTTGCGTGCACATCCGCTCCATTCGCGATAGTGGTGTGCGTAAAACTTAGGTTCCCGCCTTCGCGGGAACGACGGTTTTGGAGCTAACGATTCAAACGCGGGTGCGACGGTTTTGGGGCTAACGATTCAATTCAGTTCAGTTCGCCGTTCGATCCTACCCCGCCCGCTTCACCAGCGCCAGATAGGGTTCCGGCGCGCGCGCCACGACACGGTTGCGCCCCGCTTCCTTGGCCTCGTACATGGTCTCGTCGGCGCGCGCCAGCGCGGCCTCGAGCGCCTCGCCGCGTGCGATCACGGTCACGCCGATGCTCAGGGTGAGCGTCTTCATCTTCGCGCACTCGGGCCGCGCCACGGCGCTCTCCACGGCCCTGCGCAGCTTCTCGGCCACCGCGGTCGCCGCGTTCAGGTCCGTGTCCGGCAGCAGCAGCGCGAATTCGTCGCCGCCCAGGCGCGCCAGCACGTCGCCGCCGCGCAGCACCTTGCGCACGCTGTCGGCCACCAGGCGCAGCGCCGCGTCGCCGGTGGCGTGGCCGCTCGCGTCGTTGATCGTCTTGAAGTTGTCCAGGTCGACCAGCATCAGGCCCAGCGGCTTGCCGCTGCGGACGGCGCGCGAACGCTCGCGCGCGGCCATGTCGGTGAAGGCCTTGCGCGACCAGGCGCCGGTCAGGTCGTCGTGCCGCGCCGCGAATTCGGCGCGCGCGACGATTTCGCGGTAGGCCATCAACAGGCCGCCCAGCGCCAGGGCCGGCAGCGCCAGCGAAGCGCCGACCAGGAACAGGACGCCGGTGTCGCTCGGCTGCAGCAGCGAGGCCGGCGCATGGCCGGCCGCGCCGACCCAGGCGATGCGCCCCGCGTGGCCGAGCGCCACCAGCGCGCACATCCCCAGCACGAAGCCCTGCGCATACCAGCGCCGCGGCCAGGCGCCGCGCGTCGACAGCACGGTGCGGGCGATTTCCACGCAGGCGCAGATCTGGAACAGCGAGACCACGGCGCTGCGCCCCGCGAAGGAGTCGATCTGATAATGAAAGAATGCCACCAGGATGCCGAGCGCGATGACCAGCGCGGCCAGGACCGGCTTGCCGGCGTCACGCCCGGCCAGCTGGCGGTAACCCGCCATCAGCGCGGCGCTGGCGGCCGCATAGGCGACGTTCGCGCCTTCATACGCGACCACCGGCGGCAGCTCGCGCCCGAAGGCGTACAGCATGTTGCCCACCATGCCGAGCACGGAAGCGAGCAGCATGGCGCGCATCCCGCGCACGCCGTCCGAGGTCACGGACAACAGCGCGAGGAAGGTCAGGAAGCAAAGCAGCGAGGCGATGAGGAAGATCTGCTGGGTAGCGAGCATCGGTAGCGGACTGGAAGCGGCGGGCTGGCGCCTTCGTGCCGCTATTATGGGCACGAACGCGCCGGAGTGCGCGCAAGATTCGCTTCGAAAGTGGCCGATCGGCCACAGGTATGATCAATCAGACCACGCTATCCGCCTCCCTGGCCGCCGTGCGCGCCGCAGCAAGGGGCGCGCCTTGCAAAGTCAGCATCACTTCCGTGCCGCGTGCCGGACGGTTGCGGATCACCAGCACGGCGCCGATCCTGGCGGCGCGCTCGCGCATGCCGGTCAGTCCCCAGTGGCCGGGGCGCCCGTGCATCTGGATGGCCGGGTCGAGCCCGATGCCGTCGTCGCGCACGGCCAGCACGGTCTGGCCGTCCGTGCAGGTCAGGTCGATCTCGATCAGTCCCGCGCGCGCATGGCGCATGGCATTGGCGATGGCTTCGCGGGCGACGTGGACCACCTCGTCGTGCACCTCGGGGGCCAGCTGCACGCAGCTCCCCTCGGTGCGCACGGCCACGCGAGCGCCGCTGCCCTCCTTCAGCTGGTCGGCCGCCTCGACCAGCGCCTGCGCCAGCGTGGGCGCGCCGCCGGCGTCGCGCAAGTCCATGACCTGGTCGCGTCCCTCGGCCACCACCCGGTCGGCCAGGTCGAGCGCGCGGTCGAGCTGCGCACGCGCCTCGCTGCCCGGCTCCAGGCGCTGGGCCAGCACCTGCAGGCGCAGGATCAGCCCCTGCAGGCTTTGCAGGAAGGTGTCGTGCAGGGTGCGCGCGATGCGCTCGCGCTCGCCCAGCCGCTCTTCCATCCGCGCCTGGAACTGGCGCTTTACCTGCGCCAGGCGCAGGCGGTACAGCAGGAACACGATCCCAGCCCCGAGCACCACGCACAGGGCCGCGAACCAGGGCGTCTGCACGAAGCGCGGGCGGATCTCGAAGGGCGGCGAGGCCGCCACGGCGCTCGCCACGCCGTCCTCGTTGACGGCGGCGACTTCGAAACGGTAAGTGCCCGGCCCAAGGTTGGTGTAATAGGCTACGCGGCGCGTGCCGACATCCTGCCAGCCGTGGTCGAGGCCGACCAGGCGGTAGCGGAAGGCGATCCGCTCGGGCGTGGTGTAGCTCAAGGCCGTGTAGTCGATCTGCAGCTGCTCGGTGCCCGGCGCGAAGGCCGCGACCTCGTGCGGCCGGTAGCGCCGGCCGCCCGCGTGGATGGCCTGGATCGCCACCGGCGGCGCCAGCGTATTGCGGCGCAGCCGGGCCGGATCGAACCAGGCCGCGCCGTCGGTGCCCGCCACCCACACCTTGCCGTCCGGCGCCACGAAGGCGGAGGGCGTGCGCACCAGGGTTTCGGCGCTGCCCGGATAGCCGTCGACATCGTTCCACAGGGCCGCGCGCAGCGGCAGCGCGGGGTCACGCATGGAGGCGCGCCAATCCTCGGCGCGCACCCGCAGCAGGCCGCGGCTGGTGTTGAACCAGCGCGTGCCGTCGGCAGTCACCGCCATTCCCGACACGTTCGACAGCATGTCGGGCTGCTCCGGCACGACCGGCCGGAAGCGTCCGTCCTGCAGCACCGCCATGCCGTTGTCGCCGCTCAGCAGCAGCTCGCGGCTGGCGTCGATGAAGCGCACGCCGCCGACCGCGATGCCTTCCTGCGGGCCGTATGCGCGCCATCGCTCGCCCTCGCGTACCAGCACACGGTCGTTGCGCAGTCCGAACCAGGTCTTGCCCGCGGCGTCGGCGGTGGCGTACAGCACGCCCTTGAGCTGCGGATGGGCCGACGGCGGCAGCCACTGGCCCGCGTGCCAGCGGTACAGGCCGCGCCCGCCGATCCCGACCCAGATGCTGTCGCGGTCCTGCGCGAGCAGCAGCACGAAGTTGCGCGGATTGTCGCCCGGCTGCAGCGGCGGCAGCGGATAGCTGGCCAGCACCCGGTCGCCGCGCCGCCGCTCGATCCGGCGGTTGCCGCCGATCAGCACGCTGCCGTCGCCGGCGGCCGCGACCACGTAGGTCTTCTGGTCGGTCGCCACCTGGCGCATGGCGCCATGGTCCAGGCGCCACAGGCTGGCGACGTCGCCGATCGAGTGGGTCACGCCCCAGACCGCGCCGCCGCCGTCATGCGCCAGGCCCAGGCGGCCGGCATCCGAGGGGAAGGCCAGGCGGATCAGCTTGTTATGCCGGAAGCGCTCCAGCCCGGCCACGGTGCCGACCCAGATATTGCCTTCCCGGTCTTCCATCATCGAATGGACGTTCAGGCTGCTCATCTGCCAGAGCTGGTCCAGGCGTTCGTCGCCGCCGCCCGCCGGGAATTCCGCGCCGTGCACTTGCCAGCTCAGGGGCACGGAGCGGCACAGGCCAACCGGGCAATTACCTTTCCAAAAATTTCCATCGCGGTCGAACAGGGTCTGGAAACTGCTGCCGGCCAGGCCGGTACGGGGCGCGGGACGCCAGCCGCCGGCCGGCTCGGGCAAGAGCCGCACCCGGTTGCCGTCGGCGATCCAGACCCGGCCATCCGGCGAGCCCAGCAGCAAAGGCCCGGGCGCCACATCGAGCACCGGCGTGAAGCGCCCGCTGGCGCGGTCCAGCAGGTGGAGCTGCTTGCCGTCGGAGGCCCACAGGCGGTCGTAATGGTCGCGGTAGACGTATTCGGCGCGCGGCAGCGGATAGTTCTGGACGCTTCCCATGCGCGTCCACTTGCCTTCGCGATAGTGCAACAGGCCGGTGGTCGAAGCCACCCAGGCGCTGCCGTCGCGCTCGAAGGCGATGCTGAAGGTAGCGCCGACCGGATCGCCCGCGACCGGTGCGACGTGGTGCAGGCGGCCGCCGCGCAAAACGCTCAAGCCGCCGAAGGTATAGCCGATCCACAGCTCGCCGTTGGGGCGGGCCGCCAGCGCGGTGATGCCCTTGCCCAGCAGCCGCTCGCCGCCCTGCGGCTGGAAGGCTTCGAAGCGCACGCCGTCGAAGCGGTACAGGCCCGAGGTGGTGCCGAGCCAGATCCAGCCGTCGCTGGTCTGGGCCATGGCGTCGATCTCGCGCGGGGCGCCCTGTTCGCCGGTCCAGATATCGTGGTGGAAGGCGCCGAGGCGCACTGCGGGATCGAGCGCGCGGGACGGACTGGCGAAACCCAGCCACAGGACGAGGGCGAACAGGAAAAACGGCAAACGCATAGGGAGAAGCAAGGTAGTGCGAAATTCCGGTGGTTGAACCAGCAATTGTAGTGTTTACACAATTTGCTGCAATGCCGGATGCCTCCGGCTTATGTCAGAGCACGCAGCCCGCGCGCGCGTTGGCGGCGTAGGCCAGCAGTTCCGGCCTGGCCGTGGGGCTGCTGGCCAGCCAGGCGTCGATGACCTCCTGCACCGGTTCCGGCGCGCAGTAACACATATGCCCGAGCGCATGCAATGCGCCTTCGATGCAGCCCGCGTGCGGGATGCGCAGCACCTGCCCGAAGGCAGCGGCCAGCGCACCGTAGAGCCTGGCTGCGTCCGGATCATCGGCCCAATAGGTCAGCGGCGAGATGTCGCCCAGCATGTAGCAGATCGTGTTGAGGGGGTTGCCGCTGCGCTCGCTCAAGTGGCCCAGCGTTTCTTCGCAGCGCCGCCGGAAGCAGTCCGTGTACAGCGGAACGAGCGCCTCGATGCAGCCGAGTTTGGCGGCCGCGGCAGCTCCCGCGCCATCAGGCTGAAGACGACATTGGAAGCGCCGTTGTCGAAGATGTACGAGAAGCCGGCGTTCAGCTGCGCGTCGGTGTAGTGCCGCAGGTCTTCGCCGGCGCGGCGGCAGGTCAGGGCCACCAGTTCGGCCATGAAGGCATGCTTGCCTTCCGCCTCGAATTCGCCGGCGCCGGGGTCGAAGTACCAGTCCGGGCCCGGCCGGTCGAACAGGAAAGCAATCCAGCGCGGATACAGCTCCCCGATGGTCCCGCTTTCCATGCTCACTTGAGCCTGCAGGTCAGCACCCAGTAGAACTCCCAGCGCGCCAGCTTGATCTCCTTGCCGACATTGCCGAGGCGCTTGCGCAGCGCGCTGTCGGTCGGATAGCTCTTGGCCAGCTCGTGGCGGCTGCCATCCTCGTCTTCGAAGATCTGGTAGGTCGTGCCCTGGGCGTCGGTGCGCGCGATGGTGCCGCTCTCGCCTTCGATGTATTCGTCATCGACCAGCACCAGCAGTACATCCTTGCCGAGGCGCTTCTTGAGCTGGGCCAGGAAGGCGTCCTGCTCGTCGCGGTCGAAATGCGACCACAGGCCGGCCATGAAGACGGCGGTGAATTTGCCGCCCTCGCCCTCCAGGCCGGCCGGCAGGTCGAACACGTCCGCCTGGCGCCAGGTGACGTTGTCCAGGCCCTCGCCCAGCTCGCTCGCCACGGCCAGCATTTCCTCGTTGACATCGGTGGCGACCACCGAGGCCGCGCCCTGCGCGATCATCTCGGTCCAGACGCCCGTGCCGCAGGCCAGCTCCAGCACCCGGTGGCCGGACAGCAGCGTGGCGAGCTGCTCCCCCGCCTCCAGCAAGTCTTCCGAGCGCTCTTCCGAGTGTTCGACCAGCGAGTGATAACGCTCCGCGTTGCGGGCGTAGTAAGCGGCAACCGCATCCTTGTTCATGGTGTTTCCTTGTATCTCAATTCTAGTTATTACAGTTCGTAGTTTTCGCCGCCGCGCATCGCCGACTCGACCATCTTGCGGTTGAGCGTAGGGGCCAGCAGTTCGATGAAGGTATAGATATAGCTGCGCAGGTAGGCGCCCTGCTTGATCGCCACGCGCGAGGTGTTCATGCCGAACAGGTGCCCGACCGGCAAGGCGCGCAGGTTGCGGTCGCGCTCGGGGTCGAAGGCGATGCTGGCGATGATGCCGACGCCCATGCCCAGCTCCACATAGGTCTTGATCACGTCCGCGTCGATCGCCTCCAGCAAGACGTCCGGCTTCAGGTTGCGCAGCGAAAACGCATGATCGATCTTGCTGCGGCCCGCGAAGGCGGCGTCGTAGGTGATCACCGGGTAGCTGGCGATTTCCTCCAGCGACACGGCGCGCGACTTGAACAGCGGGTGGTCCGGCGGGGCCACCACCACGTGTTCCCATTGGTAAGCCGGCAAGGTGATCAGGCCCTCGACCGCCGTGATCGACTCGGTGGCGATGGCCAGGTCGGCCTGGTCGTTCTTGATCATGTCGGCGATCTGGCGCGGGTTGCCCTGCAGCAGCGACAGGCGCACCTTCGGATATTTCTGCATGAAGGACTGCACCACCTTGGGCAGCATGTAGCGCGCCTGGGTATGGGTGGTGGCGATGGTGAAGCTGCCGCTGTCGTGGGCGGCGTACTCCTTGCCGATGCGCTTGAGGCTGTCGATCTCCTGCATGATCAGCTCGACCGACTGCAGCACCAGCCGGCCCGGCTCGGTCAGGCCGCGGATGCGCTTGCCGTGGCGGGTGAAGATGTCGACCCCGAGCTCTTCCTCGAGCTCGATGATGGCTTTCGATACCCCCGGCTGGGAGGTGAACAGGGCCTTGGCCGCGTCGGTCAGGTTGTAATTCTGGCGTACGGCCTCGCGGACGAAGCGCAATTGATGAAGATTCATGCAGGCTGGGTTGTTGGTTTGGCAGTAGACGCCATTTTAAGATGCTTATTCAAGTTACGCATATAAGCAAATAAATTCTCCGTAGTTTGGAATATAGAGCCTAGTCCTTATTATTGGAAATACTTTAACGAGTGGGACCTTACCCGCTCACTGGACGAGACCATGTACCGCTACGACCAATACGACCACCTCATCGTGCGCGAACGGATTGCGCAATACCGCGACCAGGTTGCGCGCCGCCTCAGCGGTGAGCTGACCGAAGAAGAATTCCTGCCGCTGCGCCTGCAGAACGGCCTGTACATGCAGCGCCATGCCTACATGCTGCGTATCGCCGTGCCCTACGGCCTGTTGTCGTCCAAGCAAGTGCGCATGTTCGCGCACATCGCGCGCAAGTACGACCGCGGCTACGGCCACTTCACCACCCGCCAGAACATCCAGTTCAACTGGATCGAGCTGGAGCAGACTCCGGAGATCCTGAGCGACCTGGCGTCGGTGGAAATGCACGCCATCCAGACCTCGGGCAATTGCATCCGCAACATCACGACCGACGAATTCGCCGGGGTGGCCGCCGACGAGCTGATCGATCCGCGTCCCTTCGCCGAGATCCTGCGCCAGTGGAGCACCTTCCACCCCGAGTTCCTGGCACTGCCGCGCAAGTTCAAGATCGCCATCAATGGCTCGCTCGAAGACCGCGCCGCGATCGCCGTGCACGACATCGGCCTGACCATGGTGCGCAACGAGGCGGGCGAAGTCGGCTTCAAGTACATGGCCGGCGGCGGCCTGGGCCGCACGCCCATCCTGGGCAGCGTGATCCGCGAATTCCTGCCGTGGCAGCACATCCTGACCTATACCGAAGCCGTGATGCGCGTGTATAACCAGTTCGGCCGCCGCGACAACAAGTACAAGGCCCGCATCAAGATCCTGCTGAAGGCCCTGGGCGTCGAGGAATTCACCCGCCTGGTCGAAGCCGAGTGGGCCGACCTGAAGGATGGTCCGGAAACGCTCACCCAGCAGGAATTCGACCGCGTCGCCAAGTGGTTCCAGCCGCACGCCTATGCGCAGCTGGACGACAGCGACGTGCTGGCCGCGCATGCGGACAACCGCGCCTTCGCCAACTGGGTCAACCGCAACGTCAAGCCGCACAAGGTGCCGGGCTACGCCAGCGTGGTGCTGTCGCTCAAGAAGACCGGCGTGCCGCCGGGCGACGCGACCGCCGAGCAGATGGACTTCGTGGCCGAGCTCGCCGACCGCTACAGCTTCGGCCAGGTGCGCGTGACCCACGAGCAGAACCTGGTGCTGGCCGACGTCGAGCAGAGCAAGCTGTTCGAAATCTGGCAGCAGATCAAGGCCAAGGGCCTGGCGACGCCGAACATCGGCCTGCTGACCGACATCATCGCCTGCCCGGGCGGCGACTACTGCTCGCTGGCGAACGCCAAGTCGATCCCGATCGCGGCCGCCATCGCGGAGCGTTTCGACAACCTCGACTTCCAGCACGACATCGGCGACATCGAACTGAACATCTCGGGCTGCATCAACGCCTGCGGCCACCACCACGTCGGCAACATCGGGGTGCTGGGCGTCGACAAGGACGGCAGCGAGTGGTACCAGGTGTCGATCGGCGGCGCCCAGGGCAACGAGTCCTCGATCGGCAAGATCATCGGCCCGTCGTTCACCGCCACCCAGATGCCGGAAGTGGTCGGCCGCCTGCTCGAAGTCTATGTGCGCGACCGCGTCGAAGGCGAGCGCTTCATCGACACCGTGGGCCGCATCGGTGTGACGCCATTCAAAGAACACGTGTATGCAACCCCCATCAAGGGCGGTCAACTGGTTGGGGAAGACGAATATGCTTAATCTGCATCCACAAATCATCAAGGGCCGCGAAGTCGTTGCCGACGATTGGGGCGTGCTGCGGCTCGACGAGGGACAAACGGCGGAAACCGTCGAGGTCCCGGCCGGCAAGGTCATCGTGCCGCTCGCCGTCTGGCAGGCCCAGCGCAATGTGCTGAGCGACCGCCAGGACCTCGGCGTCTGGTTCGCGCCGGACCAGCTGGCCGCCGACATCAAGGACGACCTGCACCGCTTCAAGGTGGTCGCGGTCGACTTCCCGAAATTCAGCGACGGCCGCGGCTACTCGATCGCCTTCAATTTGCGCAAGCGCCTGGGCTACACCGGCGAGCTGCGCGCCATCGGCGACGTGCTGCGCGACCAGCTGTTCCAGATGTACCGCTGCGGCTTCGACGCCTACGCGACCCGCCAGGACCGCAGCATCCACGACGCGCTCAAGGGCCTGTCGGTATTCTCGGAAACCTACCAGGCATCGGTCGACCAGCCGGTTCCGCTGTTCCGCCGCGCCGCGCGCGGCCTGCAGCCGGAGCACAGCGACCTCGGCGCCGGCATCTAGGAGCATTCCATGAGCGACCTGCATCATCGCGTGGAAGAAACCCGCGCGATCCTGGAACGTATTGCGCGCGATTTCTCGCCCGCCGTGTTCGCCTCCAGCCTGGCGGCCGAGGACATGGTCCTCACCGACCTGATCCTGAAGGCGAAGCTGCCGATCGGGATCTTCTCGCTCGAGACCGGCCGCCTGCACGCGGAAACCCTGGCGATGGTGGACAAGTTGCGCGACACCTATGGCTACGAGATCGCCCTGTTCCGCCCGCAGCCGGAAGCCGTCGAGGCCTATGTGGCGCAGAACGGCCTGAACGCCTTCTACGACAGCGTCGAGATGCGCAAGGAATGCTGCCGGGTGCGCAAGGTCGAGCCGCTCGGCCGCGCGCTCAGCGGCAAGCGGGCCTGGATCACCGGCCAGCGCCGCGCCCAGTCCAGCACCCGCGCCGAACTGGCGGTGCAGGAAGACGACGCCGCGCACGGCATGCAGAAGTTCAACCCGCTGGCCGACTGGTCGGAAGACAACGTCTGGGAGTACATCCGGGCCAACGAGGTGCCGTATAACGCCCTGCACGACCGCGGCTACCCGTCGATCGGCTGCGAACCCTGCACCCGCGCGATCCAGCCGGGCGAGGACGTACGCGCCGGCCGCTGGTGGTGGGAAAACCCCGAGTCGAAGGAATGCGGCCTGCACGTGGTCGACGGCAAACTCATTCGTATCAAATCCGTGGCAGCTTGAGCCACAACGACAAGACAGGCAGAACATGACGACCGTATTGGAACAACCCGCCCTGCTGAGCGACGTGAACGCACGCCACCTGGACGCCCTGGAATCGGAAGCGATCCACATCCTGCGCGAAGTGGCGGCCGAATGCAGCAACCCTGCCCTGCTCTTCTCGGGCGGCAAGGACTCGGTGGTGCTGCTGCGCCTGGCCGAGAAAGCCTTCCGTCCCGGCAAATTCCCCTTCCCGCTGGTGCACATCGACACCGGCCACAACTTCGACGAAGTGATCGCCTTCCGCGACGCGCGCGCCGCGGAACTGGGCGAGCGCCTGATCGTCGGCTCGGTCGAGGACTCGATCAAGCGCGGCACCGTGCGCCTGCGTAACCCGGCCACGGACTCGCGCAACGCGGCCCAGGCCGTGACCCTGCTGGAAACCATCGCCGAACACGGCTTCGACGCCTGCATCGGCGGCGCCCGCCGCGACGAAGAGAAGGCCCGCGCCAAGGAGCGCATCTTCTCCTTCCGCGACGAGTTCGGCCAGTGGGACCCGAAGGCCCAGCGTCCGGAATTGTGGGACCTGTATAACACCCGCGTCCACCCGGGCGAGAACATGCGCGTGTTCCCGATCTCGAACTGGACCGAACTGGACGTGTGGCAGTACATCGCCCGCGAAAAGCTGGCCCTGCCGCCGATCTACTTCGCGCACGAGCGCCAGGTGATCCCGCGCAATGGCCTGCTGGTGCCGCTGACCCCGCTGACCCCGGCGCGCGAAGGCGAGACGGTCGAAACCCGCACCGTGCGCTTCCGCACCGTGGGCGACATCTCCTGCACCTGCCCGGTCGCCTCGACCGCCGACACGGTGGAAGGCATCATTGCCGAGACCGCGGTCACCGAAGTGACCGAGCGCGGCGCGACCCGGATGGACGACCAGACCTCCGAAGCTTCGATGGAAAAACGCAAGAAAGCAGGTTACTTCTGATGAACGCCATGACCGATAATCTGAACCAGCGCGGCCTGCTGCGCTTCATCACCGCCGGATCCGTCGACGACGGCAAGAGCACCCTGATCGGCCGCCTGCTGTTCGACAGCAAGGGCATCTTCGCCGACCAGCTGGCCGCCGTCTCGCGCGCCAAGCACAAGCGCACCGTGGGCGACACCATCGACCTGTCGCTGCTGACCGACGGCCTGGAAGCCGAGCGCGAGCAAGGCATCACGATCGACGTGGCCTACCGCTACTTCGCCACGCCGAAGCGCAAGTTCATCATCGCCGACACCCCGGGCCACGAGCAGTACACCCGCAACATGGTCACCGGCGCCTCGACCGCCGACGCTGTGATCATCCTGGTCGACGTCTCGAAGGTGAAACTGGGCGACGACGGCAGCGTGCAGCTCCTCACCCAGACCAAGCGCCACTCGACCATCGCCAAGCTGCTGCAGATCGAGCACGTGATCGTGGCCGTCAACAAGATGGACCTGGTGAACTACGACCGCAGCGTCTACGAGCGCATCGTCGCCGCCTACGGCGAGTTCGCGCAATCGCTGGGCCTGAAGGACGTCACCGCGATTCCGCTGTCGGCCCTGGCCGGCGACAACGTGGTCGACGGATCAAGCAAGATGCCCTGGTACGAAGGCCCGACCCTGATCGAGCTGCTCGAAGGGCTGTCGGTGTACGACGAATCGCATGCCGCGCCCTTCCGCTTCCCGGTGCAGCTGGTGGCGCGCCACAACGGCCACGAAGCCAATGACTTCCGCGGCTACATGGGCCGTATCGAGTCGGGCAAGGTCTCGGTGGGCGACAAGCTGGTGGTGCAGCCCTCGGGCCACGCCGCCACGGTCAAGGACATCGTCACCTTCGACGGTTCGCTGCAGACGGCCGTGGCCGGCCAGTCGATCACCCTGGTGCTGAACGAGTACGTGGACGTCTCGCGCGGCGACGTGCTGTCCAGCGCCGAACAGCCGGCGACCCTGCTCAAGCAGGTGGAAGCCGACGTGTGCTGGATGTCCGACGAGCCGCTGGACCTGCGCCGCAAGTACTGGCTCAAGCACGGCACCCGCCAGACCGCGGCCAAGGTGAGCGGCGTCGACAGCATCCTGGATGTGAATACCCAGCAGCGTCACGCGCAGTCCAACCCCACTGAAGGCCTGAAGCTGAACGACATCGCGCGCATCAGACTGAGCGTCCAGCAGCCGCTGGCGGCCGACGCCTACGCCGACATCCGCGCGACCGGCGCCTTCATCCTGATCGACGAAGTCACCCACCAGACCGTCGCGGCGGGTATGATCCGTCTGGATCAATAAGCGAAAGGGCATGCATGGGGGCGCTGGGCAAAGTCTATCTTGTGGGAGCAGGCCCAGGCGCGGCCGACCTGATCACCGTGCGCGGCGCGCGCCTGCTGGCGCAGGCCGACGTCGTCCTCTACGACGCCCTCGTCACCCCCGAGATGCTGGAACTGTGCGCCCGGGCCGAGAAGATCTCGGTGGGCAAGCGTTCCGGCCAGCGCTCCACCGCGCAAACCCTGATCAACCAGCAGCTGGTGGAGTGCGCGAAGAAATACTCCCTGGTCGTGCGCCTCAAAGGCGGCGACCCGATGCTGTTCGGGCGCGCCGACGAAGAGCTGCGCGCGCTCGAAGCCGAGGGCATTGAGGTCGAAGTCGTCCCCGGCATCACCACCGCCGTCGCTGCCGCGGCCAGTACCCTGCAGCCGCTCACCAAGCGCGGCGTGGCGCGCAGCGTCGCCTTCTTCACCTCCAGCACCGCCCCCGACCAGCCCGACCACCCGGCTCTTCCTGAAACGGATACCCTGATCCAGTACATGGGCGGACGCGAAGCCGCGGCGACGGCCGAGCGCCTGCTGGCCGAAGGCCGCAGGCCGACCCTGCCGGTGGTGGTGGTGGAAAACTGCAGCCGCAGCGACGAGCGCATCCGGCGTTTGACCCTGAGCGACCTGGCGCACGGGCTCGAGCCCGGACACGGCCCGGTGCTCGTGATGATGGGCGAAGCGCTGGCCATGCGCGAGCACCAAAAAAAATAGGGCGAGGCGCAAACCCGCCCCACCCCTTTCTTCCAGGCGGTAGATGCTGCCGCCTTCCCCTTCTTACAGATATGGCACGAACTCGATCCCGTTCTGGATCGCGCCGATCACCTGCACCTGGTTCTCCGCGCTTTCGCTGAACTGCGCCAGGATCTCCTCGCGCGGGGCCTGGTGCACGATCATCGCATTGATCCAGAAGTTCAGGCCATCCGCATCGGGCGCGCGGTGCAGCACGTTGTCGTACAGCAGGGAGATGAACTCCGCGTTGCTGGTGCTGCTGCCGTACAGGTCCGCGAATTCCTTGCTGCCGGTGAAGCCGCCGGCGATCTGGGCCAGGCTCTTGCCGCTGTCCAGCGCATTGATCCAGTAGCCCAGGCCGCCCTTGTCCGGCGTGCGGTCGAAGGCCGCCTGGTACAGGCGGTAGGCCTTGCCGGCATTGCCCTCGATGTCGAGCGCCACCGTCGAATCGGCAAAGGCCAGGCGTTCCGCGTTGACCAGCGTGGCCGTGGTGCCGCTGCTGTCCACGACCTTGGTCTCCAACGCGCCGCGCTGGATCGAGAAAGCGCCCTTGATGCCGTTGAAGCTGATCGTGTCCAGGCCGCCCATCGCGTCGATGCGCTGGTTGCCGATCGCCTGGATCAGGTTGGCGCCGTCGCTGCCATAGGTCGCCACCGAGCTGCCCATGCCTTCCGAGCTGGCCGTGCCGCTCGGAGCGGTCCAGCCGGCCGGCGTAGCCGAGACCGGCGCGCCGGCCGCGGCCAGCACGCGTGCTTCGACCGTGACCGCGCCGTTCGACTGGGTGTCGATCCAGGCCGCGGCGAAGCCGCCGTCGGCCAGCGCCGTCAGCGCGGCATTGGCCTGGTCGCCCGGGCGCAGTTCGTTGATGGCGAATTCGCGCATGTCGTAGGCGCTGCCGTCGGCGCCGAAACGGCGGCCATAGACGCCGTTGCCGTCGAAGTCGCCGGACGAGGCTTGCCATGCCACGACGAAGCTGCCGTCGCTCAGGGCCGTCACCGAGGCTTCGTCGCGCATGCCGCCGCTCTCGACATTGGCCTGGACGATGTCGCCGACCCGGTTGCCGGCGGCGTCGAAGCGCTGGAAGAAGATGTCGCTCAGGCCAAAGCCGAAGGCCGAATTGGAATAGCTGCTCCAGGCGACCACGAAGCTGCCGTCCTTCAGCGTCGCCACGCTGGGCAGGGGCGCGCCGGTGCTGATGCTGGCCGCCAGTCCGTCGCCGTTGACCATGACCGGCGCGCCGCCGCTGACGGCCGCCATCACGGCGCCGGAACCGATCTCGCCCCAGCTGACCACGTAGCTGCCGCCGCTGGCCGCGATGCTCGGGCTGTAGGCGCTGCCCAGGCTGTTGTAGATCTGCTCGGCGCCGAGGACGCCCGCGGCGTCCGCCTGGCGGACGTGCACCTCGCCGCCGGCGCGCCAGGCGATCGCGAAGCCGCCGCCTGGCATCGCCGCCACGTCCGGCATGGCCGTATCGGCGCCCGCACCCAAGTCCGCATAGACCTGCGGGCCCAGGTTGCCGGCGGCGTCCGCCACGCGGTAGGCCACACGCGCCGTGCCGCCGCTGAGGACGGTGTAGGCGGTCACGAAGCGGCCATCCCCCAGGCCGGCGACGGCCGGCTCGCCCTCGAAGGCGTAGTCGGCGCCGCTGGTCAGCGCGAAGGCGTTGCCGCGGGCGTTGCCGGCCGCGTCGCGCACTTGCGCCATCAGTCCAGAGGCCAGCGTTCCCGGCACTTGCCAGACGGTCACGAAGCCGCCGTCGGCCAGGGTGGCCACGGTCGGATTGGCCTGCGCGCCGGCGCTGCCCAGGCTCAGCTCGCTGCCGAACTGGGCCAGGTCGCGCGTGGCGCCCTGCTCGACCGTGTACACCAGGGTTTCCTGGATGCCGAGGCCGGACATCGGATTGCCGTTGCCGTCGAGCTGGTAACGGTCGTAGTAATGCATGGTCACCGTCGCCCACAGGCCCGCCTCCGGCAGGGCCGCCGCATTGTTGACCACCAGGCGCGCCGAGGTGTCGGTGGCCGGATTGTAGGTGACCGAAAACAGGCCCGGATGCGACTGGGCGTCGATAACCCAGCGGCCGCCGGTCAGCGGACCGGTATCGATGGCGGTCAGGTTCGCGGCAACGTCGCCGTTGCGCAAGGTCGTGAACAGCGTGTCGCGGTCGTCGATGATGCCGACCGGGGCGTAATCGGTGTCGATGCTCATTGTGGGGATCGGTTCCTGGAAATACCGGCAGGGTGCGCGGTCATGTGGTGAACCGATGATGCCTCAGGCCAACTTTTATTGGAAGCAGGAATGTGAATTCCGTGCGGCAATATGGCGCAAACCCAACAGAAGATAGCTAGTTTTTCACCGAAGTTGTCAGCAAATTAGCAGCTCTTGCCGAACCGCCAAGCTTGCCAAAGCGCTTACCGAGAGGGCGTGCCGAAAGCCTGCAGGCAGTAGTCGGCCATGGCCTTCTGTACCCCCGGGTCCTCGCCGATGGCGCCGGCGATGTGCAGCTTGAGCTGGGGATGGGCGGCGCGCAGGCCGTCGGCGAGCTGCGGCAGGTCGCGCAGCAGATGGCCGCCCTGCCCCAGGAATACCGGCACCACGGTGACCTCGGTGATGCCGCGGTCCACCATGTCGGCGACCGCCTCCGGCAGCCTGGGATTCATGAGTTCCAGGAAAGCCAGCGCCACCTCGGCGTCCGGCAGCCTGGCCTTTGCCTGGTCGCGCAGGCGCTCGAAGGGCGCGGCCCAGGCGGCGGCGCGCGCGCCGTGGGCGAACAGGACCAGGCCGCGGGGTGCGTGTGCGCCCATCAGTGCCGCTCCACCCAGTACAGGGCGCCCAGCGCCAGCAGCAGGAACAGCAGGCTGGGCGCGGCCGCGGTGATGAAGGCCGGCCAGGTGGTGAGCACGCCCAAATGCGCGAACAGTGCGTTGATCAGGATGAAACTCACGCCGATCATGATGCCGATGAAGATCTTCAGGCTCACCCCGCCGCTGCGGGTGTGCAGGTAGGCGAACGGCAGGGCCAGGGCCATCAGCACGAAGATCGAGAGTGGGTCGATCAGCTTCTTCCAGAACGCGACCTTGAAGCGGTCGGTTTCCTGGCGGTTCTCGGCCAGGTGGCGGGTGTACACCGCCAGCTCGCTGGCCGACATGCGCTCCGGGTCCGCGCTCGACACGGTCAGGATCTTGGGCGTGATCTCGGACACCAGGGTGAAGGAGTCCAGCTTGCGGGTGGCGACGGCGGCGGTCTCCTGGCCGTAGGTCGAGTTCACGCTCTGCCCGTCCGGCACCGGCGCGCCGGGCGCCGGCAGCTCGCGGCTGTTGGAGAAATCGGTCTGGGTCACGCCGGTCAGGTTCCAGGTGTTGTCGCCGCCGTAGCTGCCCTTCTGCGCCGTGATCACGGAGCGCATCCGCATGTTGTTGTCGAATTCGTAGAGACGCAGGTCCTCGAGCTGGCCATTGGGGCGGATCTGGCGCACGTTGAAGAAGCGGGTGCCGATCACCTTGCCCTTGACGCCCCCTTCGTGCACGCTGTCCTTGGTCCACACGCCGGAACGGAATTCGCCCGAGATCGAGCCGCCCTTGGCCGACAGGCGCAGGCGCTCGGCGAGCGGCGCGGTGCGCGGGGTGATCAGTTCGCCGAACACGAAGGTGATCGCCACGAACACGATGCCGATCTTGAAGAGCATCATGGCGGCCTGGGTGGTCGACATCGACGAAGCCCGCATGATGGTGAATTCCGAGCTCGATGCGAACTGCGCCATCGTGTAGATGGTGCCGATCAGCGCGGCCACCGGCATCACTTCGTACACGTGGCCGGGCACAAGCAGCAGCACGTAGAGGAAGGCGTGCTGGATGCCGTAGTCGTTCTTGCCCACCGAAGGCAGGATGCTGGTCAGGTCCATGAAGGCGATCAGGGCCAGGAAGGCCACCAGGACGAAGACGACCGCCTGGGCGATGTTGACCGCGAAGTAGCGCTGCAGGATTTTCATTCGGCCTCCGCCTTCGGCACCGGTGCGGCCGCGCCCTTGAAGTGGCGGCGGCGCTTCCACGCGTTGATCAGGACCAGCGGATGGTAGCGGTGGTTCACGTTCAGGCGCCAGGCGAACAGCGCCAGCACCGCCAGCGCCGCCGCCAGGTGCAGCGGCCACCAGGCCACCGCGAACTCGAGCCGGCCTTTCTTGACCGAGGCTTCGATCAGCTTGACCAGGTTGTTATAGGTGAAGAAGATCAGCAGCGCCAGGATCAGGTTGGCGGAGCTGCCCGCGCGCGGATTGACGAAGCCGAGCGGGATCGCCAGCAGCATCAGGATCAGGCAGACGATCGGCTGCGAGATGCGCCCCAGCAGCTCGGACAAGGTGAACTGGTTGGGCGCGGCCAGCAACTGCGGCGTGGTCATGGCGCTGACCGGAACGTCGGCGCCCAGCACCGGCACCTGGGTCGCCACGCGCATGCTGTAGCGCTCGAACTCCATCGACTGGAAATCGGCCTCGCCCGGCACGCCCTGGTAGCGGCGGCCGTTGGACAGCACCAGGTACTGGCCGCCCTTGCCGTCCGATTCGATCACGCCTTCCTTGGCCACTACGATGGCGTGGCCGTTGCCGTCCACGCTGTTGACGAACACGTTCTGGACCACGGTCGCGCCTTCGGCGCTCCGCTCCACGAAGAACACGCGGTCGGACGAACTCGATTCGCGGAACTGGCCGGGGGCCACGCGCTTGAGGTCTTCGCGCTTCTGGAAGCGCTCGACGAATTCGGCGCTTTTCAGCTTGGCCCAGGGCGTCACCACCATCGACAGGGCCCCTACCAGCACCACCATCGGCAGGCCGAAGGTCAGCACCGGTCGGATCCAGCGCGCCAGCGACATGCCGGAGGCGAACCACACGACCATCTCGGAATCGCGGTAGCTGCGCGTGACCGCGGCCAGCACCGAAATAAAGGTGGTGAGGATGAGGATGGTTGGCAGATAATTTAGCACCGCGAACCCGATCAGCGCGAGCACGTCGCTGGACGCGACCTTGCCCCCGGCGGCCTTGCCGAGGACCGAGATCAGGGTCCAGGTGACGAGTACGGTGAAGAGCACCGTGAAGGTGGCGCCGGCCGAAGAGGCCATTTCACGTTGCAGAGCGCGTCGGAAGATCATTCAATAGTTATAATTGCAGGTTAGGCACGGGCAGTAAGCCACGGCAAAATCGTAGGCTGTACCGCGCGCCGCGAAAATACATGGAGAATCAAATGGACTTTAGCATAAAAGCATTCGACACCAAGAACACCCTGGCCGCTGCGAAAACCGGCTGCGTGGCAGTGGCGGTGTTCGAAAACAAGAAGCTGTCGTCGGCCGCGCAAGCCCTCGACGTCAATGGTGACATCAGTGCCGCGCTCAAGTCCGGCGACATCAGCGGCAAGGCCGGCACCACCCTGCTGCTGCGCGGCGTGGCCGGCGTGGCCGCGGCGCGCGTGCTGCTGGTGGGCATGGGCTCGAACGACGCCATCACCGAGAAGAGCTTCGGCAGCGCCGTCAGCGCCGCGCTCAAGGTGTTCGGCACCCTGGGCAGCCAGGATGCCATTATCGCATTCCCGATGGCGGATGTGAAAGACCGCGACATCAATTGGGCCGTGCGTTCGCTGGTGATCGCCGCCAACGAAGCCGAATTCCGTACCGATTCCCAGAAGAGCAAGAAGGATCCCCTGCCTGCCGGCGTGCGCAAGCTGACCATCGCGGCCGCCGAAGCCAACCAGCTCAAGGGCGTGCTGGCGCAATCGATCGCGATCGCCAACGGCATGAACCTGACCAAGGAACTGGGCAACCTGTCGCCGAACGTCTGCACCCCGACCTACCTGGCCGACACCGCGCGCCAGCTGGCCGGCGAATTCGGCTTCCAGATCGAAGTACTGGAGCGCAAGCAGCTCGAAGCGCTGAAGATGGGCAGCTTCCTGTCGGTGGCCAAGGGCAGCGACGAAGCGCCGAAGTTCATCGTCCTCAAGCACAACGGCGGCAAGAAGAACGATGCGCCGGTGGTCCTGGTCGGCAAGGGCATCACCTTCGACACCGGCGGCATTTCGCTCAAGCCGGGCCCGAACATGGACGAGATGAAGTACGACATGTGCGGCGCCGGCTCGGTGCTTGGCACCTTCCGCGCCATCGGCGAGATGGGCCTGAAGCTGAACGTGATCGGCATCGTGGCGGCCTGCGAGAACATGCCGTCGGGCCGCGCTTCCAAGCCGGGCGACATCGTGACCGCGATGAGCGGCACCACCATCGAGATCCTGAATACCGACGCCGAAGGCCGCCTGATCCTGTGCGACGCCCTCACCTACGCCGAGCGCTTCAAGCCGGCCGCCGTGGTCGACATCGCGACCCTGACCGGCGCCTGCATCGTGGCCCTGGGCCACCACACCAGCGGCCTGTTCACCCGCCACGACGACGCGCACGACGCGCTGGCCGAAGAACTGCTGGACGCCGGCAAGCAGGCCGGCGACGTCGCATGGCGCTTCCCGCTGGGCGAGAACTACAACGAGCAGCTGAAGTCGAACTTCGCGGACCTGGCCAACATCGGCACCCCGGGCGCGGCCTCGATCACCGCGGCCTGCTTCCTGGAGAACTTCACCCGCAAGTACACCTGGGCGCACCTGGACATCGCCGGCACCGCCTGGAAATCGGGCGCGAACAAGGGCGCGACCGGCCGTCCGGTGCCGCTGCTGACGACCTTCCTGATGAACCGCGTGTGAGGGGCTTGCCTGTGAAAGCTTCTTTCACGGGCGGCGCTTCGGTGAAATAATATTTCACGAATGAAAACAGCCCCGCTTGCGGGGCTGTTTCTTTTGGGGCTGCGGCCTTGCGGGCACACTTGGGTTCCGGCCTTCGCCGGAACGACGGTTATGGGCTTGCCACTTACGTTTGAGTCGTGGTTGCCGCGGAGGCCCGCCCCCCAGTTTTTTGGCGTG
>NZ_JAGKSG010000047.1:0-31028 GCF_018119385.1 Massilia sp. AB1
CCCCCCCCCCCCCCCGCCGCCCCCCGGCCGCCCCCCGCCCCCCCCCCGGCCCGCGGGCGTTTTCGGGCTTCAGGCCGGCGCGGAAGCGCCGTCGGCCTTGACCATCAGCGCGCGCAATTCGCGGATGCTGAACTCGCTCTCCTCGTGCATGCGCAACAGCAGCGTCGCGCCGATCGGCAGCGTGTTGTGGCGGATCTTGCTGATCACGGGCGGCGCGACTTCCAGCACGCGCGAGAGCGCGGCGTCGTTCTTCAGGCGCAGCTTGTCGATGATGGCGTCGAGGACGCGGTTGGGGTCGTACTGCGCATGGGGAGGCAGGCGGCGGATGGGCATGGCGGCTCTTTCAGGAATATTATTAATTAATTAAATTCTTAGAATTCACAGCGAAAGTTAGAGCCTGACGCCAAAAACGGCACCATTTATATGGCTTTTTTCGCGGAATGCGAAATCATACATACATTGCTTAACTTTTGCTCAAGACCGCATTTTTTTGCTGATGCGAATGGGCGTGAAGCGGCGCCGGCATGCGAAGCACGGCCGGGCTCAATTGAAGGAAAGAATCGGCCGCGCGCGGCGGCCGGGAGGGAGGCTTACTTGCCGCGCTTGGGCTTGGCGAAGGCGCTTGCCTGGTACAGGGCGCGCGCATCGGCGTGCGCGCGGTCGAGGGTGCGCATTTCCGGCTTGTCGTCGTGGGCAACGAAGTATCCGGCATCCTGGGCGTCGACCACGAGCTTGATCGCGGCGGCGTCGTCGAGATTGTATTTCTCGACGATCAGGGTGGTCACTTCGTCCAGGTAGGCTTCGTAGGTCATCGGCTTCTTCATAGGCCGCTATTGTACGGCCAGCCGCCGCAGCGCGGAAGCGACGTCGGGATAGCGCAGGCGCACTTTCAGCTCGCGCTTCATGCGCGTGTTGTCGAGCCGGCGCGATTCGGACATGAAGGACAGCAGCACCGGCGACACCACCTTCTCCAGTTCGGCGCGCGGCAGGCGCGGCGGATGCGGCAACCGGAACGCGTCGGCCACGGCGTCGAAGTACTCGCCCATCTTCATGCGCGTGTCGTCCACCGCGTGATAGACCCGTCCCGGCCGGCCATGCAGCAGCGCCTGCAGCACGATGCGCGCCAGGTCGTCCGCGTGGATGTGGCTGGTGTACACATCCTCGTCGGCATGCAGCGCCGGCGTCCCCTGCTCCAGGCGCTTGAGCGGCAGCCGGTCCTGCGCATAGATGCCCGGCACGCGCAGGATCGCCAGCTGCGCCCCGCTGGCCAGGGCCCAGGCGCGCAGCACGCGCTCGGCATCGACGCGGCGCAGTGCGCGCGCGTTGCGCGGCGCGACCGGACGCTGCTCGCCGACCAGCGCGCCGCCGCAATCGCCGTAGACGCCGCTGGTGCTGACGTAGACCATGCGCCTGACGCCGCCCAGCGCCGCGGCCAGGCGGCGCGTGCGCAGGTCCTGCGGTCCTTCCGGCTGGGGCGGCGCAAGGTGCAGCACCCAGGGCGCCAGATGGCGCAGGCGCGCCAGCGTGTGCGGGCGGTCGAGGTCGGCCACCACGGGTACGGCTCCGGCGGCGCGCAGGGCGGCGCGACGCTCCGGCTGGCTGGTCAGGGCGAACACGCGGAAGCGGCCGCGCAGCAGCGGCAGCAGGCGCATGCCGACGTCGCCGCAGCCCACGATGAGCAGGCGCGGAAGGTCGAAGGCGGCGGATCGGGGCATGGGTCGGAAGAATGCTTGGGCGGATCGGAGGCGGCTACTCTAGCACAGCGCCGGGCGCGGCGTTCCCCGGCCCCCGCAGGGGAGGTGTAGAATGGCGCCCTTACGCAGTAAAGCCCTATCAGATCAACAGCTTGCACCAGCAGGCGCATAACCGACGATATCGCATGACCTACCAAGTTACCGTCCAGCCGAGCGGCCACCAGTTCACCTGCGAAGCCGACGAAACCGTCCTCGCCGCGGCCATCCGCGCCGGCATCGGCCTGCCCTATGGCTGCAAGAATGGCGCCTGCGGCTCGTGCAAGGGCAAGGTGCTCGAAGGCGCGGTGGAGCACAAGCCGCACCAGCAGCGCGCCCTGAGCGACATCGAAAAGACCCAGGGCATGTCCCTGTTCTGCTGCGCGGTGCCGCAAGGCGACCTCGTGATCGAGGCGCGCGAAGTGGGCGGCAGCAGCGAGTACCCGGTGCGCAAGATGCCGACCCGGATCGCGGCCATCCGCAAGGCCGCGCCGGACGTCGCCATCGTCAGCCTGCAGCTGCCGGCCAATGAAGCGCTGGCCTACCGCGCCGGCCAGTACATCGAATTCCTGCTCAAGGACGGCAAGCGCCGCGCCTACAGCATCGGCAACGCGCCGTCCTTCGAAGGCCCGCTCGAACTTCACATCCGCCACCTGCCGGGCGGCCTGTTCACCGACCACGTGTTCGGCGCCATGAAAGAGCGCGACATCCTGCGCTTCGAAGGCCCGCTGGGCACCTTCTTCCTGCGCGAGGAATCCGACAAGCCGATCGTGCTGCTGGCCTCGGGCACCGGCTTCGCCCCGGTGAAGGCCCTGGTCGAGCACCTGATGCACCTGAAGTCGACCCGCCCGGTGCGCCTGTACTGGGGCGGCCGCCGTCCGCAAGACCTGTACATGGACGAATTGTGCCGCGCCTGGGAGACCACCCTGCCGGACTTCCGCTACGTGCCGGTGATCTCCGACGCGCTGCCTGAAGACAACTGGGAGGGCCGCACCGGCTACGTGCACGCGGCCGTGATGCAGGACATCCGCGACCTGTCGGGCTGGCAGGTGTATGCCTGCGGCGCGCCCATCATGGTCGATTCGGCGCGGCGCGACTATTCGGCGCAATGCGGCCTGCCGGCGGACGAGTTCTACGCCGACGCCTTCACCTCGGAAGCCGACCTGGCCCAGCCTTGAGCCGGGCGCCGGCCGGCGAGCGGCCGTGGATTGGGGCAGAATAGCGGGCTCGTCCCGCGTTCGCTGCCTCATTACCACCAATTCCATGTCCCTCGCCGTCCTGCGCAACCGCAACCTCTCCTTCTACCTTTCCGCGCGCTTCCTCGGCACCCTCGCCGTCCAGATGCAAAGCGTGGCCATCGGCTGGCAGGTCTACCAGATCACCGGCAGCCTGTTCGACCTCGGCCTCATCGGTCTGGCCCAGTTCGCGCCCTTCCTCGTCCTGATCCTGTGGGCCGGCCACGTGGCCGACCGCCACAACCGCCGCCTCATCGTGCTGCTGTGCATGGCCACCCAGCTGCTGTGCAGCCTGATGCTGGTCGCCTTCACTGCCAGCGGCAGCCAGGTGGTGTGGCCGGTGTTCGCGATCCTGGTGCTGTTCGGCAGCGCACGCGCCTTCATGATGCCGGCCTCGCAGGCGGTGCTGAAGAACCTGGTGCCGGACCGCGACTTCAGCCAGGCCGTGGCGCTCGGCTCCTCGACCTTCCACGTGGCGGTGATCGCCGGCCCCATCATCGGCGGCCTGCTCTACGTGTTCGGCCCGCAGACCGTGCACATGACGTCCAGCTGCCTGCTGGCGCTGGCGGTGCTGCTGATGTCCGCCACCCGCAGCGTGCAGCAGACCGTGAGCAAGGCGCCGGTCAGCTGGCACACCCTGCTGGAAGGCCTGCGCTTCGTCCGCTCGCGCCCGCTCGTGCTGGGGGCGATCTCGCTCGACCTGTTCGCGGTGCTGTTCGGCGGCGCCACCGCCCTGCTCCCGGCCTATGCGCACGACGTGCTGCAGGCCGGCCCCACCGGCCTTGGGCTGCTGCGCACCGCGCCCGGCGCCGGCGCGGCGCTGTGCTCGATCGCGCTGGCCTTCTTCCCGATCACGCGCCGCGTGGGCGCCTGGATGTTCGGCGGCGTGGCCATGTTCGGCCTGTGCACCCTGGTGCTGGGCTGGACCGCCAGCTTCCCGGTCGCCCTTTGCGCCCTGTTCCTGCTGGGCGCGGGCGACATGGTCAGCGTCTACATCCGTCACCTGCTTGTGCAGTACGAGACGCCGGACGAGATCCGCGGCCGCGTCAGCGCCGTGAACTCGGTGTTCATCGGCGCCTCGAACGAACTGGGAGAGTTCGAATCCGGCGTGACCGCCGGCTGGCTCGGCCTGGTGCGCGCGATCCTGCTGGGCGGGGCCGCCACCCTGTTCGTCACCGGCCTCTGGGCGGTGCTGTTCCCCGTGCTCTCCAGGATGGACCGCTTCCCTCACCACGACCAGGATCGCAAGAGCGGCGCCTAGGCGCGCTACAATCCCGGTTCCTGATCATGGCTCCCTGACCGATGAACCGTCCCCCGCTGAGCGTATTGCTGGTCGAAGACCACCCGACGATTGCGCGCCAGGTGGCGGGTTTCCTCGACGGGCTGGGGTGGCAGACCGACCATGCGGCCACCGGGCGCCTCGCCATCGAGCTGGCGACCCGGCACGCCTACGACGTGGTGCTGCTCGACCTCAACCTGCCCGACATCGACGGCCTCGAGGTCTGCCGCCAGATCAAGGCGAACGCCCCGAGCAACGTGCCGGTCCTGATGCTGACCGCGCGCGACGCCTTCGAGGACAAGGCGCGCGGATTCCGCGACGGCGCCGACGACTACCTGACCAAGCCCTTCGACCTGCGCGAACTGGCCCTGCGCTGCGAAGCGCTGGCGCGGCGCGGGCAGCTGCACCTGCGCCAGGAGCTGCAGGTCGGGCCTTTGACCCTGCTGCCGCGCGAGATGCGCGCCGCGTACGAGGGCGCGCCGCTGGCGCTGACCCAGACCGGCTTCAGGATCCTGCTCCAGCTGTGCAGGGAACACCCGCATCCGGTCTCGCGCTCGGTTTTGGTCCGGCACCTGTGGGGCGACGACCCGCCGGACAGCGATGCGCTCAAGTCCCACATCTACACCCTGCGCAAGCAGCTCGAACAGGCGTCCGGGCGCAAGCTGCTGGCAACCATCCTGAACCTGGGCTACCGGCTCGATCTCGACGCGGCGCCGCAGGATGGCTAAGTCGATCCGGCAGGGATTGTTCACGGCGCTGGCCGGCTTCACGGTCCTGATCTGCCTGTGCTACACCGGGCTGGCGGTCGTCATCGCCTACGTCACCGAAGACATGCTGGTCGAGCGCCTGCTGGAGAGGGAAGCGCGCGCCATCGCGCGCCATGTGGAGCAGCACGGCGACATTCCGTCGGCGCGCAACGATCTGATCGCCGTCTACGCCAGCCATGCGGCCCTGCCCGCCGTCGTGCGCCAGGCGGCGGGGCCGGCGGAAGGACGCGCCGAAGTGTTCGCCGGCGGCGGGCGCCACTATCACCTGATGGCCCTCGACCTCGACGCGCGGCGCGTGTACCTGCTGGCCGACGTAGGCCCGCTGCTGGTGGTCTCCAAGGTGATCCAGGACGTCGGCGGCGTGCTGATCTTCGTGGCGCTGGGACTGATCGCGCTGGCGCTGCTGCTGGCCTGGCTGCTGGCCAGGCGCCTGGTCCTGCCTTTGCAGACCCTTGCCGCGGAAGCGCGCGCGCTGGGACCCGGCAGCGAGATCGCCTTCAGCGCACGCGGCCGGCCTGACGAAATCGGCTTCCTGGCCGAACGCCTGGAAACCAGCTTCAGCGAATTGCAGGCCGCGCTGGAGCGCGAGCACGCATTCACGCGCGACGTGGGCCACGAGCTGCGCACGCCGCTCACCATCATGAACAACACGCTCGCGACGCGTCCCATCGGCGATGTGGAAGCGGTGCAGCTGCAGGCTGGGCTGGACGAGATTCGGAATACGGTCGACGTCCTGTTTGCCCTCGCCCGCGCCGAGCGGCTCGGCAGCGAACGCTTCGACCTGCGCGCCTGCATCGAGCAATGCCTGCTGCGCGTTCTGGAAGAAGGCCGGTGGGACGCCAGCCGCTGGACGCTCGACCTGCCCGAGCGCCTCGAGGTCGCCGGCAACCCGCATCTTGCCGCCCTCCTCGTCCATAACTGCGTGGGCAATGCACTCTTCCACGGCGGTCCCCAGGCCCGGCTGTCGCTCTGCTGGGCCGATGGCAGGCTGGTGATCGCGAATACCGTGACGCCGGGAGAACCGGGCCGCATCCAGGGCTTTTCGCACGGGCAGAACCTGCTGGCGCGCGTCGCGCGGGCCATGCACTGGGAACTCGGTTTCCACCCGGGCCCGTCGAGCTACCGCGTCGAGATCCGCCCCACGAGCTGAAATCCGCGGGATTTCACCGCGATTTCACCCCTGCCCGCATACGCTGGGTGCTCCATTCACCAGGAGCACGTCCATGAAAATCCTCATCGCCCTGATCGCCCTGTCCTGTGCCTGCACCACGGCGCTGGCCCAGGTCGGCAAGCTCGTCCACAAGGAAGAAAAGCGCAAGTACATCGTGTACACGCCCGCGTCCTACCACAGCGAACCGCAGCAATCCTATCCGGTCGTCTTCAACTTCCACGGCGGCGGCATGAGCATGACCGAGCAGATGCTGTACAGCCAGATGAACCGGACGGCGGACCGCCACCGCTTCATCGTGGTCTACCCGCAAGGCATCAAACAGGACTGGAACGTCGGTTTCGACATGCCTTATCTGGAAGGGACCGACGACGTCGGCTTCACCCAGGCGCTGCTGGCTAAGCTCAAGCAGGATTACCGCATCGACGGCAGCCGGGTGTATGCCACCGGCCTGTCGCGCGGGGGCTTCTTTGCGCTGCGCCTCGCGGCCGACCTGCCGGAAGTGTTCGCAGCCGTGGCCTCGGTGGGCGGGCCGACGCCGAAGCCGCTGGTCCAGCATCATACGAAGGCGGGCAAGGTCGGCGTGATGCTGATCCACGGTACCGCGGACCAGGTGGTGGCCTACGGCGGCAAGCCGGCCGGCTACCTGTCCGCCGAGGACAGCCAGCGCTACTGGGCCGAGCGCAACGGCCTGGCCTCGGCGCCGGCGCGCTCACGCACGATCGACGCCGATAAGGGCGACGGCACCGATGTGACCTATCTCGAACAGGCTGACGTTGAGCGCGGCGTGGCGCTGGTGACGGTGAAGGACGGCGGCCATACCTGGCCGGGCGCCGATCCCTTCAATATCGGCCTGCCGATCGGGAAGACTACGCGCGATGTCGACGCCAATGAACTGATGTGGCAGTTCTTCAGCCGGCACCGGCGATGAGCGCCGCGGTCCGGAACCGGCCCACCTGTTCCTGAAGGTGCTGTGACTGCTCGTGCAGCGACTGCGCGGCGGCGGTGGCCTCTTCCACCAGCGCGGCATTCTGCTGCGTCAGCCCGTCGACGTGGCCCAGCGCCAGGCTGATCTCGCGCACCTGGGTGGCCTGGCTGTCGCTGGCATCGGCCATCTCGCGCATCGCGCCAGCCAGGCGGTTGACGTTGGCGACGATCTGCTCCATGGTCTGTCCCGCTTGGCCGACCAGGGCCGAGCCGTCGCCGATGGCCGCGACCGACTCGCCGATGAGGGCCTTGATTTCCTGGGCCGCGACCGCCGAGCGCTGCGCCAGGTTGCGCACTTCACCGGCGACGACCGCGAAGCCGCGTCCCTGCTCGCCGGCGCGCGCCGCTTCGACGGCGGCGTTCAGGGCCAGGATGTTGGTCTGGAACGCGATGCCGTCGATGACCGCGATGATGTCGACGATGCGCGCCGACGCCGCATCGATGGTGTCCATCTTCTCCACCACCTTGTCCATGATGACGCCGCCCTCGACCGCCACGGAGGAGGCCGCAGCCGCCACCTGCCCCGCCGCCTGCGCCGCGTCGGCATTGTTGCGCACCGTGCTGGTCAGCGACTCCATCGCGGCGACGGTCTGTTCCAGCGACGCGGCTTGCGACGCGGTGCGTTGCGACAGGTGACGGTTCCCGGTCGCGACTTCGTCGGTGACCGTCGAGATTTCGCTGGCGCCGCGACGCACCTCCTGCACGATACGCGCCAGGCCCAGGCGCATGCCATGCAGGGTGCCCATCATCGCGCCCAGCTCGTCCCTCGAGCGCGCTTCCAGTGCGACCGTGAGGTCGCCCCGCTCGACCGCCTGGGCGAACGCGCAGGCGCGGCGGATCGGACGGGTGACGCCGCGCGTGACGGCCGCCGCGAGGCCGGCGCCGAGCGCCGCGGCCAGCGCGGAGATGGCCACCACGATCCAGCGCGAGTGTTCGGTGACGGCGCCGATGTTGTCGCTCGCCGCATTCATGTCGGCTTCGATGGCATCGATCGCGGCGTCGAGATCGGTCACGATCCGGCGCCGCAGCGGGCTGCATTCATTGATCAGGAAAGCGGCGAAGGCCGCCATGTCGCCGCTGTCGCGCAGCTGGCGCGGGCGCAGGAGTTCCTGCGCCATCTGGCGCAGTCCCGCGCTGGCCTTGTCGAACTCGGGCCGGCCGCGCAGGACCGGTTCCAGCGCATCGAGCTTGCGCACGTAGGCGTCGCGCTGGCGGTCCAGCAGGTCCAGCTCGGCCTGCGCCTGGGCCGGGTCCTGCACGATGTACACGTTGCGCGCCGCGATGCCGGTCTGGGCCAGCGCCTCGCGGATTTCGTACAGCGGCTCGAGTTGCTGCTGGCGGATCGCGGTCGCCGCGCCGATCGCGTCGGCGGTCGTGCCGAGCCGGTTCAGGGAAATGGCCGTGATGGCGAACATGAGGGCAACGACGACCCCGAAGGACAAGGCGAGCCGGGTACCGATTTTCAGATTGGATAACACGATGGACCTGGATGAGAAGAATGGCCGCAGGGCGCTTCATGCGCCGGCCGGGCCGAGTTCGACCCAGCCGCGCTCCAGGTAATCGGCGACAAGCATGTCCTGGATGGCGAGGGAATAGGCGATGGACACCAGCGGCAGCGTGAAACCCAGCATGCTGCTGCAGCACAGGTAGACGGGAATCGCGAGAATGATGCCGGCCATGAAGGCGTGCATCCACTGCCGCTTGTAGGCCAGGTAGGCGACGCCCGCCACCAGCACGCACAGGGAACAGCGGAAACCGACCGTTTCGCGCCGGCCGGTGTGCGGATGCCTGAAGACGTGTGCCATACAAAATGAACAGAACGAGTTGATTCAGGCATGGATTCTACGTACTAAAAATTAGCACAGTCTCACGCATTGTTTCACATGAGCAAAATCCAACACCGCCCTTTGTGCAGACCGGGCGCAGCGAAAACAAGGGGACGTGTAAGATGGACTTAACGTGACAACAGGAGCAAACCCATGCAAATCAATGTCAATACCGATAACACCATCGATAAGCACCAAGGCCTGGACGAGCATGTGGAATCCGTCCTGCGCTCCTCCATCGGCCGCTTCGGCGACCACGTGACCCGTGTCGACGTGCACCTGAGTAACGAGGTCAAGGAAAAGAAGGCCGACGGCGGCCAGAGCTGCATGATGGAAGCGCGCGTGTCCGGCTATGCGCCGGTGGTCGTGCACGAGCACGCGGCCGACCTGCACCAGGCGGTGCAGAACGCGGGCGGCAAGCTGGCGCGCGCCCTCGACAGCGCCATCGGGCGCCTGCAGGACAAGAACAAGCACACTTCGCCGGCCATCGACGATCCGCTGTCCGACAAGCACCTGACGGATTCCTGATCGCCGTCGGATGCGCGTACGCCCTGCGTCAGGGCGTACGCTCTCCGTCCAGCATTCCCCTCAGCTCGCGCAGATAGCGCACGCCCGCCAGCGCGCGGCTGCCGTACCACGACATCATCTCGCCGTCGACCAGCAGGACCGGGATGCCGATCTGCTTCTCCAGCGCGTCGGCATGCGCCTCGGTGAAGCGATAAGGCTCGGTCGACAGCAGCACCGCATCCAGTTGATCCACCAGTGCTTGCGACCACTCGAAGCGCGGATAGCGGGCCTCGCCCAGCTCGGGAATGCGCCAGCCGAGCTCGGCCAGCATGGCGGCGATGTAGGTGTCCTTCGACGCGCTCATCCACGGGTCTTGCCAGATGCAGTACAGCACGGTGCGCGGCGGACCGGGCGGCATGCTGCGCACCTGGGCCAGCTCGCGCTCGAAAGCGGCGCACCAGGCCTCGGCCTTGTCTTCCGCGCCGAAGATGCCGCCCATCAGGCGCGCCAGGGCCAGGTTGTCCTGTGGCACCAGGGGATGGGTGACCACGACGTGGGGCACGAATTCGGCCAGCTTGTCGGCGGTCGGCTTTTCATTTTCGTCAATGTTGACGATCACGTGGGTCGGCGCCAGCTTGCGGATCTTGTCGATGTTGACGTCCTTGGTGCCGCCCACTTTCGGGATCGCGGCAAGCGTTTCGCGCGGATGGATGCAGAAGCCCGTGCGCCCGACCAGCCGGGACGCCAGGCCCAGGTCGCACAGCAGTTCGGTGATCGAGGGCACCAAAGACACGATGCGCGCACCTGGCGCCGGAGCGTGCGCCTGGCCGAGCGCATCGAGGAGTGGAAGGCTGGATGTTGTCATAGTCGCTATTGGACCACTGTTGTTTATGAAACGCCAGCCACCGCGTCGGAGTTGCAATGCGTTATTATTCCATGGATGTAATGACGTCTAGACAGCTCGAGGATCACTTGGAACACATCGGCACCTTCGGTGCTTCCCGCTTCACCGCCGGCGACCTGCAATTATTCCGCGGCGAACGCGACCCCGCCGTGGCCGCCGCATTGGCGTCCTGCGCGGTGGTGCGGATGGCGCGCGGCCGGCGTATCGCGGGCGGGGGCCAGGCGCGCCTCTACATCGTGCTGTCCGGGCTGCTGGAACTCGCATCCGACGTCCACACCGGCGACGACGGCGGCACCAGCCGCATCCTGCCCGGCGAAAGCGCGGGCGAGCAGGCGGTGCTGGACGACGCCGTCAACCTGGCGGCCATCACCGCGCTCGAGGACAGCG
The DNA here is from genome assembly GCF_018119385.1 of Massilia sp. AB1. NCBI lineage: Bacteria > Pseudomonadati > Pseudomonadota > Betaproteobacteria > Burkholderiales > Oxalobacteraceae > Massilia > Massilia sp. AB1. The sequence continues at coordinate 10,791 of NZ_JAGKSG010000047.1, forward strand.
AACTGCTGGTGATCGAGCCGGACCTGGTGTGGGAACTGATCGACCGCTCGAATGTCCTGGCGCGCAACCTGCTGCGCCTGCTGTCCTTCCGCGTGCGCGCCGCCAACGCCCTGCTGCGCCGGCGCCAGAAGCTGGGCGAGTTCTACCGCCAGCTCTCGCTCAACGACGCCCTGACGGGCCTGTACAACCGCGCCTGGCTGAACGAGATGCTGCCCAAGCTGGTGGCGCGCGCGGCCCAGGACGGCAATCCGCTGTCGCTGGTAATGATCGACCTCGACCATTTCAAGCGCTTCAACGACACCCACGGCCACATCGCGGGCGACGCCGCCCTGTCGGCCGCCGCCAGCGTGATCCGCGGCGCCCTGCGTCCGTCCGACTTCGCCGTGCGCTACGGCGGCGAAGAGATGATGGCGGTGCTGCCCGACACCAGCGCCCAGCTCGCCACCATGGTGGCCGAGCGCCTGTGCCAGCGCCTGCGCGAGGCCGTGGTGTTTCCCGACATGCGCCTGCCCCTGCCCCACATGACGGGTTCCTTCGGCGTGGCCAGCCTGGCGCCGGGGGACGACGAGCGCGCCCTGGTGGCCGCCGCCGACGCCGCGCTCTACCGCGCCAAGGAAGCGGGCCGCGACCGGGTCTGCGTGTAGCCGGCTGACAGTAGCGGCTGCTCAGCTGGGCTGACTTGAGCGCCGATCTGTGCCACCATGGCGCCGGACCGCACAACACAACAAGAACACGCATGAGTACGCATACCTTTCTCTGGCACGACTATGAAACCTTTGGCGCCACCCCGCGCCGCGACCGCCCGGCCCAGTTCGCCGCGATCCGCACGGACGCCGAGCTGAACGAAATCGGCGAGCCGATCATGGTGTACTGCCAGCCGGCCAACGATTTCCTGCCCGACCCGCAGTCTTGCCTGATCACCGGCATCACCCCGCAGCACTGCCTGGAGCAAGGCGTGCCCGAACACGAGTTCGCGCGCATCATCGAGGCCGCCTTCAGCGAGCCGGGCACCATCGGCGTGGGCTACAACACAATCCGCTTCGACGACGAGGTGACGCGCTTCCTGTTCTGGCGCAACCTGATCGATCCGTACGCGCGCGAGTGGCAGAACAACTGCGGGCGCTGGGACCTGCTGGACGTGGTGCGCATGGTGTACGCGCTGCGCCCCGAGGGCATCGAGTGGCCGCGGCGCGAGGACGGCAAGCCGAGCTTCCGCCTGGAGCACCTGACGGCGGCGAACGGCTTGTCGCACGACGCGGCGCACGACGCGCTCTCCGACGTGCGTGCGACGATCGCGCTGGCGCGTTTGATCCGCGAGAAGCAGCCGCGCCTGTTCGACTTCTGCCTGGAGCTGCGCCGCAAGGACCGCGTGGCGGCCGAGATGGGCCTGCACCTGGACCCGTCGCAGCGCCAGCCCTTCCTGCACGTCTCGGGCATGTTCCCGGTCGAATACGGCTGCCTGGGACTGGTGTGGCCGCTGGCCCAGCATCCGACCAACAAGAACGAGATCCTGGTATGGGACTGCCGCCACGATCCGTCCGAGCTGTTCGCGATGGACGTGGAGACAATCCGCCTGCGTATGTTTACGCGCAGCGCCGAGCTGCCGGAAGGGATGACGCGCCTGCCGGTCAAGAGCGTGCACCTGAACAAATCGCCGATGCTGGTCGGGAACCTCAAGACCTTGCGGCCGGACCTGGCGACGCGCTGGGACATCGACCTGGAACGCGGCCGCGCGCATGCGGCGCTGGCGGCGGCCGGGCGCGACATGAAGGCGGTGTGGGCGCAGGTGTTCCAGAAGCCTGCGTCTTCCGGGGAAGTGGACGTGGACGAGGACCTGTACGGCGGCTTCGTGAGCAGCGGCGACCGGCGCAAGCTGGAAGCGCTGCGCCATGAAGCGCCCGAGGCGCTGGCGCGCCAGCGTCCCAGCTTCGAGGACGAGCGCCTGAGCGAGCTGCTGTTCCGCTACCGCGCGCGCAACTTCCCGCATACCTTGTCGGAGCAGGAGATGCAGCGCTGGGAAGACCATCGCGCGGCGCGCCTGTTCGACGGGGCGGCGGGGGCGAGGACGGTGGATCAGCTGTTTGGGGAAATCGATGCGCTGTCGGAGACGGCGGATGAGCGGGCGGAGGAGATACTGGGGGCGCTCTATGATTATGTGGAGCAGGTGGCGCCGGCGCGTTATTGAGGGTTCGGCTGTGCGGCGAAACTTGGGTTCCGGCCTTCGCCGGAACGACGGCTTAACCGTTAGCGGCAAGCGCATACACGTCGTCCCGGCGAAGGCCGGGACCCAAGTTTCCTCGCAGCCTCCTTCAGGTACAGCTAAGTGGCTGCTCGACGAACTTGGATCCCCGCCTTCGCGGGGACGACGTATCAGCGGAGCGGGCTACAATTTCGATTGTGGCCCGCTACCTGAAATCGCCATTCCCGCGCAGGCGGTAAACCAAGTTCTGCGATCAGCCACGCGCCGCATTAATCGCGTCGCGCGTCTCCATCGCCACCCGACGCGCCGCCGCCGCAAAGTCCTCCCCTTCCACCGGCTTCGCATACAGAATCGCCCGCGACGAATTAATCATCATCCCGGTCCCATCCGCAGTCCTTCCGGCCTTGACGGTCGCCTCCACATCCCCACCCTGCGCGCCGACGCCGGGAATCAAGAGCGGCATATCCCCCACCAGCTTGCGCACCTGCGCGATCTCTTCCGGGAAGGTCGCCCCGACGACAAGCGCACACTGCCCGTTGCGGTTCCACTTCTCCGCCACCAGGCGCGCCACGTGCTGGTACAGCGGCTGCCCGCCCACATCCAGGAACTGCAGGTCCGAGCCGCCCGCGTTCGAGGTGCGGCACAGCACGATCACGCCGCGGTCCGCCCACTCCATATACGGCTCGACCGAATCGAAGCCCATGTAGGGATTCACGGTCACGGCATCGGCCCCATAACGGTCGAAGGCCTCGCGCGCATACTGGTGCGCGGTGGCGCCGATGTCGCCGCGCTTGGCGTCCAGCACCAGCGGGATGTGCGGATAGGTCTCGCGCAGGTAGCGGCAGATTTCCTCCAGCTGGTCCTCGGCGCCCAGCGCCGCGAAATAGGCGATCTGCGGCTTGAAGGCGCAGGCCAGGTCGGCGGTCGCATCGATGATGGCCTTGCAGAACTGGACGATGGCGTCCGGCTGCCCCTCCAGGTGCGCCGGGAAGCGCGACAGGTCCGGATCCAGCCCGACGCACAGCAGCGAATTGTTGCGGGTCCAGGCCGCGGAAAGCTTATTGATGAATGTCACGTCGGAGCCTCTTGGTGGGAGTTATTGCAAACCCATTATTGTACCCGCCGACCGGCCCCGAGGCCCCCTCGGCCGCCGGATGCGCCAGGAGATGTTTGTTTCATGTATATTTTGACTATTCAACAACTTGTATGGACACAGCCATCATGACGCATTCCCTCCTTTCCCGTTGGACCCGGTTCCTCAGCATGCTGGCCGTCGCCGGCACCCTGCTCACCGGCTGCGGCTACAACGAGTTCCAGACCAAGGACGAAGCCACCAAGGCGGCCTGGGGCGAAGTGGTCAACCAGTACCAGCGCCGCGCCGACCTGATCCCGAACCTGGTCAACACCGTCAAGGGCTATGCCTCGCACGAGCGCGAAACCCTGGAAGCCGTGACTCGCGCCCGCGCCGCCGCCACCAGCTTCCAGATCACCCCGGAAGTCCTGAACAATCCGGAAGCCTTCCAGAAATTCCAGCAAGTGCAGGGCGAACTCTCCGGCGCCCTGTCGCGCCTGATGGCCGTGTCCGAGAAATACCCCGACCTGAAGGCCGACACCAGCTTCCGCGACCTGCAGTCGCAGCTGGAAGGCACCGAGAACCGCATCACCGTGGCGCGCCAGCGCTATATCGCGGCGGTCCAGGATTACAACGTCACCGTACGCAAGTTCCCGAACAACCTCACCGCCATGGTGTTCGGCTACGAGACCAAGCCTTCGTTCACCGTCGAGAACGAAAAAGCGATCTCGACCGCGCCGACCGTGGACTTCGGCAAATAAGATGCGAAACCTGCTGCGCACCCTGTGGGCGCTGGTGCTTGCTGCGACCCTGGCCGGCCCGGCCTTCGCGCAGCTCAAGGAAGTGCCGCCGCTGAGCGCGCGCGTCGTCGACCAGGCCGGCATGTTGCAGGCGGACCAGCGCCAGCGCCTGGAAACCGTGCTGGCCGACTACGAAGCCAAGACCGGGAGCCAGATCGCGGTCCTGCTGGTCAAATCGACCGAGCCCGAGGCCATCGAGCAGTACGGCATCCGCGTGGCCGACGCCTGGAAGCTGGGCCGCAAGGGCGTGGACGACGGCGTGCTGCTGCTGGTCGCCCGCGACAACCCGAGCGCGCTGCGCCGCCTGCGCATCGAGGCGGGCCGCGGCGTGCAGGGGGTACTCACCGACGCCCAGTCGAAGCGCATCCTGCAGGACGTGATCGCCCCGCACTTCCGCCAGAACCATTTTTATGAGGGCTTGGTGGCGGGCGTGGGCGCCATCGCCACCCTGCTCAACCAGGAAGCCTTCCCGGCGCCTCGGCAGCAACAGCAGCTGCCCCAGCGGCAGGCGGCGGACGACGGCGGCGGCTTCTCGTTGTTCGGCATCGTCGCGATCGTGATCGGCTTCAGCCTGCTGCGCTCGATGTTCCGGCCGCGCCGCCGCTCGCGCATCGGCCCGGGCTGGGGCCATAGCGGCCTGGGTAACGCCACCACCGGATTCATCCTCGGCAATATCATCGGCAGCATGAACCGCGGCGGCGGCGGAGGCTTCGGCAGCGGAGGCGGCGGATTCGGAGGCGGCGGATTTTCCGGCGGCGGAGGCAGTTTCGACGGCGGCGGCGCTTCGGGAGATTGGTAATGAGCTTTGGAGAAAAACTGAACCGCGCATGGCGCCACCTCACCAGCAGCAAGGCCGAGGCCAAGCGCGCCTTTCCCGACGCCACCCTGCAGGCGATCGCCGAAGCCATCACGGCCGGCGAGCAGACCCACCGCGGCGAAGTGCGGCTGGTGGTGGAACGCGCCCTGCCCTTCGACTGCGCCTGGGACGGCGTCACCAACCGCCAGCGCGCCATCGCCCTGTTCGCCGACTGCGGCGTGTGGGACACCGAGGACAACTGCGGCGTCCTGATCTACGTGAACCTGGCCGAGCACAAGGTCGACATCGTGGCCGACCGCGGCATCGACCGCAAGATCGACCGCGCCACCTGGCAGGATGTCTGCCGCACGATGACGGACGGCTTCAAGCAGGGCAAGTTCCACGACGCCAGCCTGGCCGCCATCGGCCAGGTCAACGCCCTGCTGCGCCAGCATTTCCCGGCCGAGGGCGCGCGGCCGAACGAATTGCCTGACAAACCGCTGATGTTGTAGTTGTCATGTAGGTAAAATGGCGGCTTTCCGACACTGCGAAAGGCCGCCATGAAACTCCAACAGAAGATCGCCATCGTCACCGGGGCCAGCCAGGGCATCGGCCTGGCCTGCGCCCGGCGCCTGGTGCAGGAAGGCGCCAGCGTGATGCTGGTGGACTTGCGTCCCGAAGGCGCGGACGCCGCCGCGCAACTGGGTGAGCAGGCGCGCTTCTACCGCGCCGACGTCAGCCAGAAAGCCGAGGTCGACGCCATGGTGCAGGCCACCCTGGACGCTTTCGGGCGCATCGACATCCTGGTCAACAATGCCGGCGTCACCCACGCCGCCGACTTCCTCGACCTGCAGGAAGAAGACTTCGACCGCGTGCTGCGCATTAACCTGAAATCGATGTTCCTGTGCAGCCAGGCCGTGGCGCGCGACATGGTCAAGCGCGGCGAAGGCGGCTGCATCATCAATATGTCGAGCGTCAACGCCGAGCTGACGATCCCGAACCAGGTGCCCTACGTGGTGTCGAAAGGCGGCGTCAACCAGCTGACCCGCGTGGCCTCGATCAGCCTGGCCCAGTACGGCATCCGCGTGAACGCCATTGGTCCGGGCACCATCCTCACCGAACTGGCCAAGCAGGCGGTGCTCGGCAGCCCGGAAGCGCGCCGCACCATCCTGTCGCGCACACCCCTTGGCCGCTGCGGCGAACCGGAGGAAATCGCGTCGATCTGCGCCTTCCTGGCCAGCGACGACGCCTCCTACATGACCGGGCAGACCCTGTACGCCGACGGTGGGCGCATGGCGCTCAACTACACGGTGCCCGTGCGCGAGTAGGAAACGTGGAGGTGCTTATAAGATATTTCCGAATCGAATGTCTGGTATCCGTATTCTAAATTGGACTGATATTCGGCAGCGCAGCATAATGCACCTGTCTCCACTATTCTCCTCCAAGAAAATAGTCTTCAAGCCCGCGCAATGCGGGCTTTTTTTTGCCCAAATTTACTCATGTTCCCTGTGGCATGGTTGACGGTTCCGCCAACACCCTGCTCTCGGGTCTCAAGCACTACGCTGACGAGTACCGCACCGCATCGAATTACCGCCGCATGAGCCTCCGGACATTGCGTAGGCGCCTGAAATACAGGTTTCAGCCTACCAGCAAACTCGACCACTCCGTTCATGCGAAGTTCCCACGCCCCGCGCGCGTTTGATGCCTGTCACAGCTTCGTCATACTCGAACCCTATACTGAACTCACCTGCGACACACGTAACCGATATGCGTGGTTGCAGCAGGTGTGGTGCGCCGGGGGCGCAGCACACCAACCGGATTGTGCGTCTCTTGGCCCGATCTTGGGTTGTGCCCATCGCTTACTGGTGGGCATTTTTTTCTGCTGAGCAGAAACATGCGGAAAAAAAGTTGCGGTAGAGCTTGAAGCCGCCCCTGATTTGGCTATCATGAAGCTCGCACTTCCGATTTTCTCAGCTGTAGAGAGCGGAAGCTGCGGTCGACGAAACGATAAAGGGGAGCTTGTCCTATGAGTTTACGTGTACCTCAACCCGCATCGCATTCGCCCGGAAACGACTCCGCGCCCAGCCGGCGCCATCAGCAGGCCGGCGACCTGGTCCTCAGCGAACTGCACCCGCATGCCGTGGTCGATCAACTCGACGGCGACAATGTGCCACTCAATCTCCTGACTTTTGGCAACGTGCGCGAAGTCTGCCCCAAGTGCCGGCACACCCATCTCAAACTCGTGCTGCGCCAGACCAGCGTACGCATCGCCCATCTGTTCTGCGCCGATTGCGAGTCCTGTTTCGACGCCCATTACGCCAACGGCGCCTCCGCTTTGACTATTTGAGCGGAAGGAGCGTGTGGGCAAGGGCCTGCACGGCATGGTATCGTTGGGGTTTTCCCAGCCTTGCCTGCCATGCCCGCCCTGCTCTCGCTCCTGAGTGATCCAAAGTACCGCCGTGTCTTGCGCTGCGTTGCGCTGGCCCTGTTCGCTGGCGTCCTGATCGCCGGCTCGATCCCCGGCGCGCGCAAGGAGGTGGGCTTCTACGCGTCGGGACTCGTGCTGCACGGACTTACCTACGCCTTCCTGGCCAGCCTGTGGTTCTTCGCCAGCACCGGCAACGTCGCCGTACGCGCGCTCAAGGCGGTGCTGGCGGTGGCGCTGATGGGCGCCTGCGACGAGTTCGTGCAGAGCTTCCTGCCCTACCGCTCGGGCGACATCCGCGACTGGCTGGTCGACGTCAGCGCGGCCTCGATCGCCTCCACCGTCCTCGCCCTGTGGTTGGCGAAAGCCATGCCGGCACGCCAGCAGTGATCGAAATGCACGGGGCAAGTTCCGTGCATTTGCTGTCCTCTTGATCTAATCCCTCTCCAACCCGAGTCAGCTGGAACGCCAGCGGTGTTCGTGCCTCTTAACAGCGTGGCACGCCGCATCGTCACGCACACCCACTGAACCGATAACACGAGGAGTCGATCATGAACCGAAAACAACAGAGCGTGGTCCTGGCGGGCTTGCTGGCGGTGGCGCTGGCCATGTCCGGCTGCAAGGGAATGCGCAGCTCGGAGGACGCCGGCGAAACAGGCGGCAGCACCCTGGGCAGCTCGACCAGCAGCGGCGGGCAAGCGGGCGCCAGCAGCGCCATGGGCAGCGGTACCGCCAGCAGCGCCGGCCAGCCCCAGGCAGGCGCGACCAGCATGCCGAACAGCATGCCGAACAGCACTGTCCTGGCCATCGAGCCGGTGCCGAAATCCGCCGCCGCCACGGGCGCGGTGGGCAGCAGCACGGCAGGCACCACCGGCAGCTCGGGGGCGGGCGAGGCTTACCGCATCACCGTGCGCATGGATGACGGCAGCACGCAGGTTCTCACCCAGGACACCATCCCCGACTTCCGCAGCGGAGACCGGGTGCACGTGGAAAGCGGCGTCATCCATCGATGACGCCCAGCGCCTGCCGCCGCGCTCGAGACCAAGCAGCCACGCCTCGTCGATGAGGCGTGAGGCGGCGCCTTGCCGTTTCGCATCGGCCCCGGCTTCAGCATCGCCCAAAGAAAAAGCCCTGCTCACTGCACATGGGTGCAGGGAACAGGGCTGTGTCCGCATCCAGCGCTCAGGGATGCTGCTGCGTTCCCTCCGGCATGGCCGGGTCGCCCGTCGGTTCGGGATCGCGCCGCTGCATGCTGATGTTGCGCGTGGCCGCGCTGATCACTTCCAGCGGCAGCTTCGGCGTGCGGTCGGCGTTCAGCAGGCCATTCGCCTCCTGGAAGGTATCGGTGAACTGCGTATAGCAGAATCCGCTGAACATGAAGGTCTCGTTCACCACCTGCAGCAGGCGCCGGTAGGACGCCAGGAAGCTTTCCGCCGTGTGCGCGCGGGTATAGCCCCAGGTCGACTTGTCCGCTTCCGGATCCTGCTTCGGATCGTAGGCGATGCCGCCGAACTCGGTCAGCACGATCGGCTGGCCACGGTGCGGGAAGCCGTCCAGGGTCAGGATGCGGCCGCCAGGACGCCGCTGATCGAACAGGGTGCGCACCGGATCGGTGACCGCATAGCGCGCCTGCAGCTTTTCCGGGTCGGCGTCGTAGTCGTGGATGCCGAGGATGTCGGTGGCCGAGGCTTCCCAGCCGTCGTTACCGATCACCGGACGGGTCGAATCGAGCGTGCGCGTCAGGTGGTACAAGGCCTCCACCGCGTTGCGGTGCGCCTGGGTGAGCGTCAGGTTCGGCACGCCCCAGGACTCGTTGAAGGCGACCCACACGATGATGCAGGGGTGGCTGTAGTCGCGCTGGATCGCCTCGGTCCATTCGCGCACCATGCGCGTGATGGCCCGCGAGCTGAAGCGGTAGGCCGAGGGCATCTCTTCCCACACCAGCAGGCCCAGGCGGTCGGCCCAGTACAGGAAGCGCGGGTCTTCGATCTTCTGGTGCTTGCGCACGCCGTTGAAGCCCATCAGCTTGACCAGTTCGACATCGCGCTTGAGGTGCTGGTCGGACGGCGCGGTCATGAAGGATTCCGGCCAATAGCCCTGGTCGAGCACCAGGCGCAGCTGGTAGGGACGGCCGTTGAGCATGAAGCGGTCGCGGTTGATCGACACCGAGCGCAGCGCCGTATAGGAGCGGATGCGGTCCAGCACCACGTCGCCGCAGCGCAGGGTCACCTCGGCGTCCAGCAGGGTCGGACGCTCCGGGCTCCACAGGATCTCGTTGCGCGAATCGTCGATGCCGGGGTCGGACAGCGCGATCTTGCGGTTCGCCTCGCCGGCCAGCAGCTTGTAGTAATCGTCCGCCAGCAATTGCTCGCCGTGCCAGATCTTGACCTCGACGAACAGCTCCTGCTGGATGTCGCCGGCGGCGAACACTTCGCAGCCGATCTCGTAGGTCTCGAAGATCGGGGTCCAGCGCAGCGAGGCGATGTAGGTCGGGGCCACCTGCTCCACCCACACGGTCTGCCAGATGCCGGTGGTGCGCGGGTACCAGATCGAGTGCGGCTCCAGCAGCCAGTCCTGCTTGCCGCGCGGCTTGGCCAGGTCGGCGGGGTCGTCCTCGACCCACAGGGTCACGGTCTGCTTGCCGTCCTTCTTCATGGCGCCGGTGATGTCGGCCGAGAAAGGCGTGTGGCCGCCTTCGTGCTCGGCCACCAGCTGGCCGTTGACCCACACCCGCGCCGCGTAGTCGACCGCGCCGAAGTGCAGGATGGTGCGGCCATCGCTGGGCGCCAGCTCGAAGTCGCGCTCGTACCAGCAGACCCGGTGGAAGCCCGTGTCCTGGATGCCGCTCATTTCGGTTTCCACCGCGAAGGGCACGGTGATCTCATGGGTCCATTCGGCGACGCCGTCCGGCATGCTGTAGCGGCCTTCGTCGTCGAAGCAGAAGCGCCACTTGCCGTTCAGGTTCAGCCACTGGTCGCGCACCAGCTGAGGACGGGGGTATTCAAACTGATTCATTGTTGTCCTTTCTGTCAGTCGGAACCGGAACCAGGATCCGGCCCTGTCGTCCATGCTTGTTGTAGGCCGCCAGCGCGATGGCGGCGGCTTCTTGTGCGTGGCCGGCCCGGCACAGGGCCACGCAGGCGCCGCCGAAGCCGGCGCCGGTCAGGCGCGCCCCGAGCACGCCCGGCGCCGCGCGCAAGGCTTCGCACAGCTCGTCGAGCTCGGGGATCGATACCTCGTAGTCGTCGCGCAGGCTGAAGTGCGACGCATTCATCAGTTCGCCGAAGCGCTCGGCGCTCACGCCGCCGGCCGCTTCCAGCACGCGCAGGTTTTCCTGCACCACGTGGCGCGCCCGCTCGCGCAGCGGCGACGGCAGGCTCTCCACCGATTGCGGGTCCGTCACGTCGCGCAGCGCCTGCACGCCCAGCTTGCGCGCGGCCTCCTCGCATTCGGCGCGGCGCTCGTTGTACTTGCTGGCGGCCAGCTTGCGCGCCACGCCCGAGTCGATCACGATCACTTCCGCATCGACCGGCAGCGGCACCAGGCGGTGCTCGAGCGTGCGCGCGTCGATGAACAGCATGGTCTCCTGGTCGGCCAGGCTGGACGCCATCTGGTCCATGATCCCGCAGTTCACGTGTGCATATTCGATCTCGGCGCGCTGCGCGATCTGCGCCAGCTTGACGTCGTCGAGCTGAAAGCCGAGCAGCGCGCGCATGGCGCGCAGGGTCGCCACTTCGAGGGCCGCCGAGGACGACAGGCCGGAGCCGACCGGCAGGTTGGTCTCGACATAGACGCGCAGCGGCGGCACCTCGATGCCCGCCGCCTGCACCAGCCGGATGCAGCCCTCGATGTAGCTGCCGTAGCCCTGCGGCGCATTACCGTCGCGCGCGAAGGTGACCGTGGCGTCCATGGTCGGCGAATAGAAGTGGAAATGGTCGTCGCCGCTGCGGCTCATCGCCACCAGCGTGCGCTGCGGCGTGGCGGCCGGCAGCATGTAGCCGTCGTTGTAGTCGGTGTGCTCGCCCAGCAGGTTGACACGTCCGGGTGCCGAGGCGTTCACCTCGGGCGCGCCGCCAAAAAAGGTGTCGGTAGTCAGCATGTCATTGCGCCTCCAGCCAAAGCGGCCGCTTGCGGCCATGTACGTCCAGCGCCGGCCAGGCCGGGTCGAACGTCAGATTCTCGAGCCCTTGCGGGCCGAGCAGGAAGGTGTCTTCGATCTTGAGTCCCTCGAAGCTGGGATTGAACGCGAACGCCATGCCCTGCTCCAGCTGGGTGGCGGTGCTCGCGGTGGCGACGATCTCGCGCGCCAGGTAGCCCGTGATGCCGCCCTGGTGGTGCTCACGGATCGCGCTCTCGCGGTCGGCATGGTGATAGGCCTGGGCCAGCGCGTGGTACACGGCCGACAGCGACTTGCCCGGCATCACGGCCGCCAGGCCGGTCGCCTCCACGTCCATCAGCGCGCGCTGCCCGTCGGGCGCCGGCCCGAAGCTCACAAAGCGCGTGAGGTTCGCGTACAGGCCGTGGCGCCGTGCGCAGAACACCAGCATGGCGCGCTGGCCGATGCGCTCGCCGGACGGCGTCGGATGGCGGTACAGCGGCAGGCGCCGTTCGCCGGCCGCCAGCACCAGCGCGGGATGGATGCCGCGCCGCCACAACGCCTCGGCGCCGGCGCCGGCCAGTTCGTATTCGGTCCATTCCGGGCGCGCGCGGCGCAGCACCTCGCTCATCGCCTCGGACGCTTCGCGGCCCAGCACGCGGTAGCGCTCCTGCTCCGCCGGCCCCAGCACCATGCGGCGCTGGCGCAGCCCGAGCGGCAGCGGCTGCTCCTGGGTGCCGTTGAGATGGTTGGGGCGGTCCGACAGCACGGCCCGCCCGCCCGCGGCGTTCAGCACGAAGCGGGCACGCAGCTCGGGCTCGGCCCAGGGCTCGATATGGAAGGTGAAGCCCGGCGGGACTTCTTCGTTGCGCAGGCGTTCCGCTTCGATCTCGTCGGTGAGTACGCAGGCTTCCTCCGGCGTCACCAGCACCTCTGCCACGCCGGTCTCGGCCGCGTGCAGGACGGCGCTCGAGCCGCCCGCGGTGATCCAGGCGAACCAGTCCATGCCGCGCAGCCGGATCGCGCCCGCGCCCGTCTGCTGGAGGACGGCGCGCAGCGCGGCCAGCTTGTCGCTGACCTCGGCGCTGCGCACGTCGAGGGGGCCGCTCATGCGGGCTCCTCCAGGTTTACCTCCACCTGCTGCAGCTCATAAGCGGTGGTTTCGGGCAGCACGTCCATGGCGAACATGCCGGCCGCCAGCTCGGTGCCGGCCAGGTACTTGAGGCGGTCGCGGGTGCGGTAAGGCGGATAGAACTGGCAGTGCAGCTGGGTTTCCGGATGGTCCGCGCCATCGGTTGGCGCCTGGTACCAGGCCATCAGGTAAGGGAACGGGCGGTTCCACAGGTTCTCGAACTTGAGCAGCACGGTCTTGAGCGCGCGCGCCAGCCCCTCGCGCTGGGGCGGCGTCAGGGCCGCGAAATCCTTGCACGGCGCGGTCGGCATCACCCAGACCTCGTAGGGATAGCGGGCGCAGGCCGGTACGAAGGCGATCGCGTGGTCATCCTGGTAGAGCACGCGCTTGCCGTCGGCGGCTTCATCGCGCGCCATGTCGCACAGCAGGCTGGTGCCGTGCTGCAGGAAGTATTCGCGCTCCTGGGCCAGCATGCGCGCCGGCACCGACGGCACGAAGGGATAGGAATAGATCTGGCCGTGCGGATGGTGCAGGGTCACGCCGACTTCGGCGCCGCGGTTCTCGAACGGCAGCACGTAATGGATGTGCGGCTGGCTGCCGATGCGCACGGTACGGTCGCCCCATACCTGCAGCAGCAGCGCGATGCGCGACAGCGGCAGGTGGGCCAGGCCGCGGTCCGGGTTCTGGGTGAACACCACCACTTCGCAATGGCCGTTGGCCGGCGCGGTCGGCACCGTTACGGTCGGCGGGTCGTGCGACTCCAGCGCCAGCGATGGGAAGCGGTTGTCGAACACCGCGATCTCGTAGTCGCCGGCCGGCATTTCGGTCGGATGCTCGGGATCCCTGGTCGGCGCCAGCGGGTTGTATTGCGGCGGCGGCTGGTAGGTGCGGTTCTGGCGGAAGGCGGCATAGGTCACCCACTCGCCGCGCAGCGGATGCCAGCGCAGGTGCGGATTGGCGTGCTGGGGATCGGCGAAGGGACTGGGCGCGACAAGCCCGTCCGGGATCGGCTGGTTGCTGTAGAGAGTGAGATTGCGTCCGTCCGGCTTCTTGAGGTCTTTACTGTGCATGGCAATCAATAAGTTGTCGGTGACGTCCGGCGCGAAGGCAAGCGAGGTCGATTCGCTGCGATCGCGGTTAATGACCGATCCTAACATGCTGTTTTCGCCACATTTTCCGGGCAGAACGGAGTCATTTTCCGAGCGTCAATGACCCTGTCGGCCGAGGCTGGGAGCCCCTGGACGCAACTACTTGACTCTCCTAGGGAGAGCGCTTTGACTTGCCCTCATACCGCCCTCTGTTGTAGTTCTATTCCTACAAGATGATTAGAACTATTTACACATTTTGGCGCGAAAAACACTTACAGGCTGAGCAGTGGCTCAGCAGCGGACATCGAGCTTGGTAGATCGGTAATTTTCTGCGGGAAACGGGCAGCGTAGAGCGACCGAAGACGGGCAAGGGCCAGCCCAAATGCAGCGTGGGCGGCACCCAGTCCACGAGACTGGATGACCGCCCACGTCAGGAGAAGCGAAAGAAGTCTGCTTACTTGGCCAGCTCGACCAGCACCGCCGTATACATCTGCAGATTCAGCAGCAACTGCTTGGTCGTAATGAACTCATGCTCCGAGTGCCCCGTATAGACCTTGCCCGGCATCGCCGGCCCGAAGCTCACCGCATGCGGGAACAGGCGCGAATTGGTGCCGCCGCCGACCGCGACCGGCTTCGGATCTTTCATGCCAGTGAAATACGAGAACACGCCCATCAGGGTCGGCAGCTGCGGCGGATTCTTCTGCACCCACGGTTCGTTGATGCGCACCGAGATATTGGCCAGCGGCAGACGGCGGCCCTGCCATTGCGCCAGCGCGGCGTTCACTTCATTGGTCAGCTGCTCGGTGCTCTTGCCCTGCGGGCGGCGCATGTTAATCGACACTTCGATGCCGTCGTCGCGCTGCTTGATGACGGTGGGCGCGAAGGTCATTGGTCCCATGAAGCCGTCGCGGTAGGCGATGTTGCCGAACTTTTCGGCATGAATGCCGGTCCCCACCATATCGTTCAGGTAGTTCACCACGCCGCCGGCGGTCGTGTTCGGCCAGTCCTGCACCGCCAGCGCATCGGCCAGCATGCTGATCGCGTTGACGCCGTCTTCCGGCTTGGACGAGTGCGCCGACACGCCCTTGGCGCGCACGGCCAGGTTCTTGCCCTGCCACTCGTAGGTATAGCGCATGCCATCCTGCTTCGCGCCGCGTGCGCGGATCAGCTTTTCCAGTTCCGGGGTCGCGTTGGCGATCACTGCCTGGGCGTCTTCCGGGATCTGGCTGCCGAAGAAGCCGCCGCCGAATTCCGCCACGTAAGGCGCGCCTTCCGGCGCCGCTTCCGCGCCCTGCTTCGGAACGGTCACGGCCACCGTGCCATAGCCCTTCTCCGCCGTCACCGCCGGATATTCGGCGTCGAGGGTGATGTTCATCTGCGGCGGCTCATGGGTCTTGAGGAACTCGACCAGCGGCCCCCAGTCCGATTCCTCGCCCATGTACACATAGAGTTCGATGCGCTTGGACAGCGGCACCTGGCGGTCCTTGATCGCCTTCATCGCATACAGCGCGGTGGCGATCGGTCCCTTGTCGTCCTCGGCGCCACGCGCCAGCAGCTTGCCCGGCTCGCTGGTGCGGTCCAGCACGAAGGGCGACTTCTTCCACTTGCTCGGATCGACCGGCTGCACGTCGCCGTGCGTAATGACGCCGACGCGCTCGCTGCCGCTGCCCAGTCCAACGATCACGACCCAGCCGTGGTCGGCGTAGTCCAGGCCCAGGCGCTGGGCTTCCTGCTTGAGCGCGGTCTTGAAGGCAATGTGGACCGGGTTCTTGTCGGATGGGACCTTGGGATCGGCCACCGTGTTGTAGCTGACCAGCCTGGCCAGGGTGTCGACGATGTCGTTCTGGTAGGTGGCGACCGCGTACTTGGCGGCCTTGACGGCGGGCTCGCTGGGCGCGTTGGTATTGACGGGTGCGGCATGGCCTGCGGCGGCGGACGCCAGCAGCAGGCTGGCAAGCAGTGTTGTTCGAATCATGTGTTGCCAGTCTCCAGTGCAAAAGCTGTGATTGCAAAAGCGCAATGAGTCTAGCATAGGGGGCGTGCGCGCGTGATCCGGTCTTCCGGCTATCTTAGTGGGATCACTGAACCTCTTCAGGAAACCGGCATGAGCGACAAGAGCATCCTGCGCATCCACCCCGCACAGCGCGACGACATCGGCGACCTGGTCACGCGGCGGCCCTTGCCGGGCCCGCTGCTCGAGCGGATCGATCCCTTCCTCTTCCTCAATCACCACGGTCCGCAAACCTATCCGCCGCACAACCGCGGCCTGCCTTTCGGGCCGCATCCGCACCGCGGTTTCGAAACCGTGACCTTCATCGTCGAGGGCAGCCTGGCGCACCGCGACAACGCGGGGCACGAAAGCGTGATCCGTGCGGGCGGCGTGCAATGGATGACCGCGGGCAGCGGCATCGTGCATGCGGAAGTGTCGCCGCGCGATTTCCTCGACCAGGGTGGCCCGGTCGAGATCCTGCAGCTATGGGTCAACCTGCCTTCGCGCCTGAAGATGAGCGCGCCGGCCTATGTAGGTTTGCAGGAAGAAGAAATCCCCGCCCTGCCCCTGGATGAGGGCAAGGTCACGTTGCACTTGATCGCGGGGCAATGGGAGAGCACGCCGGCGCCGATCCAGTCCCTGACCGGCGTGTTCATGAGTACGCTCGAAATGCGGGCGGGCGGACACTTCCATGCGAAGGTCGCGCCGCCGCGCAAGGTCTTCCTGTACGTGGTGCGTGGAAGTATCGCCGTGGGCCGCCATGGCGATCTCGTCAACGCAAACCATCTTGTCGAGCTGGGCGACGATGGCGAGGCAGTCGACCTGCACACCGAATCCGGCGCCCTGCTGCTGTTCGGCCATGCCGAACCGATTCGCGAGCCCGTGGTCGCCCACGGGCCTTTCGTCATGACCACCCGCGCCGAGATCGCGCAGGCGGTCGCCGATTACCAGGCCGGCCGCTTTGGCTCAGCGCTTGGCTAAGGCCAGCGCCTTGCCGGCGCCGGTGCTGACCACCACCTCATCCGGGACGTCGGCGCCGGTGAAGGCGTAGCGGACGTCCTTGTCGACCGCCACGAACTTCCCTTTGCCCACGTGGATGATTTCCGATGGGCCATCGCCGAGGTCGGCGGTCAGGACGCGGCGCTGACCCTTGACCATTTCGGATACCGTCAGCACGCGGCCATCGTCCAGCGCATAGTCGCCTTGCACACGGTCGAACATGCGCGGCTTCATGTGTACTTGTTTCGGCTGGCTGGCGCGCACTTCCACGCGTCCGGTGTCGGCGCCTTGCGGGGCGGCGGCAGCGGTGAAGGACAGGACGGCGGCGCCGGCGAAGAGGACGAGGTGTTTGATGCGCATGATAAAGCTTCCTTTCAGGTCGAAATCCAAATAACGGACCTGGCGGCTGGTCTTGCGGTCGCAGGTCCCACGTTGTTCAGTTTCGCCAGCGCTGCTGTGTGTTGTCTGGCGATGTAGACAGTGTAGCCACGCCACCCGCGCTGACAAGCGAGCTTGGACCGAAGCGCGGAATTCGTGCGACGAATTGCGAAAAACGGGGACCAGACGGAGGGATGCATACAGGCGCGCCCATGCGATGTCTGCACGCCGTACAGATGTGTCGCGAAGCGCGCTTCCTGCTGCGCCCCGCAAGCTGTATATGCTTGTTCAAGCGCATGCCGATCTGGCCAGAAAGCCTGTAGATAAAGGCTCCGTTAGCGATACACCCATCCTCGCGCGGAGCGTGCGTCTGCATGTCTCGCGATGCCGTAGAGTGTCGCTGTCCACACTTTCATCGCTCCGACTCATGCAACCAGTTCCCCTCGCCGCGACCACGCGCGGCTATCCCGATAGCGGCTTTGCCGTCGAAAACGTGCACGCCGGTTCGGTCGCCGTCGTCGACCTGCGCGGCCGCCTGCTGTGGCAGGCGGGCGACCCGCACTACCCCACATTTACGCGCTCCGCGCTCAAGCCTTTCCAGGCCCTGCCCTTCATTTTGTCGGATGGCCCCGCGCGTTTCGGCCTGACGCGCGACGAGCTCGCGCTGCTGTGCGCCAGCCATTCCGGCGAAGAGCGCCATCTGGCCGGCGTGCGCTCCATCCTTGGCAAGATCGGCCTCGACGAAAGCCATCTCGAATGCGGCTGCGCCACGCCGCTCTATTACGAAGCCATGGGCCAGCCGGCGCCGCAAGACCGCACCTGGACCCAGCTGCATCACAACTGCTCCGGCAAGCACAGCGGCTTCCTGGCGTGGTGCCGCCTGCGTGGGGCGCCGACCCAGGGCTATGTCGACCGCGCGCACCCGCTGCAACAGGCCATCCTCAGCACCCTGGCCGACGCCGCGGGGCTGCCGGCCCAGCAGATGCCGTCCGGGATCGACGGCTGTTCCGCGCCCAACTACGCGATGCCGCTGTCGCGCCTGGCGCATTTGTATGCACGCCTGGCGCAAGGCCCTGCCGACGCGCAGCTCGGCGGCGCGATGGGCGTCCTGTTCGACGCGATGACCGGGCGGCCGGACATGGTCTCGGGCGAGGAGCGCACCGACCTGTTCTGGATGACGGCGGGCGGCGGCGACTGGGTGGCGAAGATCGGCGCGGATGCGGTGCAGGCGATCGGCATCCGCTCCGCCGGGATCGGCATCGCGATCAAGATCCAGGACGGCGCCAGCCGCGCGCTGCATCCCGCGACCTACAGCGTGCTGGAGCAGCTTGGGCTATTGGACGATGCGCGCCGCGCGCTGCTGGAGCGCTACCGCCAGCCGGCCATCAGGAACGCGCGCGGCACGGTTGCCGGCGACGTACGGCCCCTGTTCACGCTGCAGCGGGCGGGCTGACGGGTTCAGGCCGCGAGCCTGCGCAGCATGGCCGCGATGGCGTCCAGCACCGTGTCGTCCTGCCAGTAGAGGTTGTGCGAGAGCGGGTTCCAGCTTTTCAGCACCATGCTCAGCACGCCGGCGTTGGCGTTGATGGCGCGGTCCTCGACCAGGGCGCGGTAGCCGCCCGAGAGCGGCTGCAGCGGCCAGCCGAGGGCGTCGTCCGGGTCGTAGTAGTTGATCCACTTGAACAGGCTGGTGGGCGGAGCGATGGGGATGATGTGCATCTCCTTGTGCGCGGCGACGAAGATCGGGATATTGCAGCCGGTGGTGATCATGCCGGCGCAGGTGCCGGCGCCGATGAAGCCGCGTTCGCTGGCCGTCAGTGCGCGCCCATAGGCCTGCTGGGCCCAGGCGTCGATATTGCGCCAGATGCCGGCGCCGACCGGCTTGCCGGCGGCCGCCTTCTGGGCATCGTAGATATAGCTCGACAACACCTGGCAGCCCAGCGACTGCGCCAGGAACACCACCGGCATCCCGGGACGCACCGCGTGCGCCGACATCAGGGCGCGCGCGATTTCGCCCTGGGCGAGTTCGTAGACCGAGCCGGGAATCTCCTTGCGGTTCTCCAGGCCGGCCGCATCGCCGAAGCCATAGAGGACGAACTTGCGCAGGTCGTCGTAGCGGACCGTGCTCTGCGAGCGCGTGCGGTCCCACACCAGCTGCTGGTTGTCCTGCAGGATCTTCTGGTAGTACACCGAGCGCATCACCGCCTGCTCCGCCACCGTGCCGAGGCGGGTGCGTACGGAGGCCATCAGTTCGTCCGCGTAGTTCGGCGGGGTCTCCCCCATGCCGTGCACCGTGATCAACGCCACTTGCGCCATGATCTTCTCCCCTCGCCGGCTCTGCGGCCGGCCATGGCGCTAGCCTACCAAATTCCGGGCGCGTACGGTCGCGCTACGCGAAGCGCAAGCTGGCACAATGGACGCCATGGACATCCTGTTTGAACGCTACCTGGAGGCGATCCGCACGCTCGACCTGGCGCGGGTCGGCTCGCCTTCCGAAATCCCCGAGAGCTTCCTGCTGGCGCGCGAGGGGCGCTACAGCAGCTACTATATTCCCTTCGAGTCGGTGAACTCCGCCGCGCGCGTGGTCGTGGTCGGGATCTCGCCCGGCTTCGTGCAGTGGAAGAATGCGATGCGCGAAACGCAGCGGCAGATGACGGCCGGGGCCACGGTCGAGGCCAGCTTGCGCGCGGCGCGCCTGACGGGGGCGTTCAGCGGGGCGATCCGGCCGAACTTCGTGGCTCTACTGGATGCGATCGGTGTGCAGCGCTGGCTGGGGATCGCCAGTTGCGCCACCTTGTTCGATGTGGATGCGCCGCTGGTGCAGGTGAGCGCGATCCTGCGGCATCCGGTGTTCGTCGACGGGAAGAACTACAGCGGGACGCCGGCGATGCCCAGGCAGGCGTTTTTGCGCGAGGAGATGCTGCGCTATTTCGCGCACGAGGCGGCGATGCTGCCGGACGCAGTGTATATCCCGATGGGAGCGAGCGTGAGCGAAGGACTGGACTGGCTGGCGCGGCAAGGGGTGCTGCGTGGGGATCGGATATTGCATGGCTTGCCGCATCCTTCAGGGGCGAATGCGGAGAGGGTCGCGTATTTCCTCGGAAAGAAGGAGAAGGAGGCCTTGTCGGGGAAGACGAATGGGGAGATGATCGATCTCGCCCGGGAGAAGTTATTGGAGCAGATGCGGGTGCTGATGGCTAGCGGCTAACCTTCTCGGTGTGCGGAGAAACTTGGGTTCCGGCCGAGGGGGACGCCGAGTCCC
>NZ_JAGKSG010000048.1:0-30429 GCF_018119385.1 Massilia sp. AB1
TCGGCGCGAGCGCCGGCGTCCGTCAGGGCGGCGGCGAGGGCGTCGATGGCGCGGGTTCTATCCATTGCGGTCCTGCACGCCTTGCCAGCCCTGGCGGATGGTGGTCAGGATGCGGATCACCTCGTCGACCATGGCCGGGTCGAGCTTGATGCCGGCGCCCTGCAGGTGCTGGGCGCAGAAATCGTAGATGTTCGCCAGGTTGGCGACGGTTTCGCCGCCGTTGTCGAAGTCGAGCGAGCTGGACAGGCCGTTGATGATCTCGACGCATTTGTCGATGCTGGCGGCCTTCTGCTCGTAGCGCTTGGCCACGATGTGGGCGCGGGCGCGGGCCAGCTCGTCGAGCAGGCCGTTGGTGAGCAGCAGGACCAGCTCCACCGGGGACGCGCGCGAGGTCTGCGCGTCGAGGTCGACGGCATGATAGCTGCCGTAGGCTTCATGATAGGACATCGTTTATCTCTTCAGTCGTCTTTGCTGAACAGGGCGTCGAACAACGAGGAGTTGTTGTTCATGATGCCTTGCAGCGATTGCAGTTGAGTGAACTGGATCAGGTAGCGCTGGTAAGCGGCGTCGAATTCCTTGTCGAGCGTCGCCTGGCGGTCGACCAGGGTGTTTCTCAGGTCGCTCGTGGCTTCGTTACGCAGGGTGATCTGGCCGTCAACGGTGTTGCTCCAGGATTTCAGGTAAGTGTCGAGCGCGCCAGCGATGCCGGTCGGGGTCGAGGCGGTCGCCTTGCCGATCAGGGTATCCAGGCCGGTCGGGTTGGCCGCCAGCTGGCGCATCAGGCGCTCCGGGCGCAGTTCCAGCGTGCCCTGCTTGGTGGCCAGGATGCCGTAGGCCGCGAGCGAATCGCCGCCGGACGGGCGCATCAGGTCGGTGAGGCGGGCGTTCAGGGCGCGCACGCCGCCGTCGCGCGCGAAGGTGCCGGCCGCCACGCCCTTGGACGGGTCGCCCGGATCGGTCAGCTTGTTGAGCGTCGCCTTGAGCTTGTTGAAGGCGTCGACGAAGGCCTGCACGTTGGCCGTGGTGCCGCTGTTGTCGGGCCCGACGCTCACGGTCACCGGCGCGTCGCCGCTGGCGTGGGCCTTGGTGAAGGTCATCGAGACGCCGTCGATCACGTCGGAGAAGGTGTTGCTGGTCTTGGTGATCGCGGTGCCGGTCTCGGAGCCGACGCGCACGATCGCGTCCTGGGCTTTCACGAGCACGCGGCGGCCGGAGGCCGCATAGGGGTCGGTCGGATCCGCGACCGCGGTGTTGGCGGCCGCCAGGCTGGATGCCGGGTCCATGGCGCCGGTGTCGAGCGAGATCACGCTGTTCGCGCCGGTCGACTTGGCGGTCAGGACCAGTTCGAAGCTGGTGCCGGTGTTGATCACCGAGGCGGTCACCAGCGAGGCGTTCTCCGCATCGCCGTTGATGGCCGCCGCCAGCTCGCGCGGGCTGAGGCCGGCTACGCCGTCGGTGTTGAGCGCCGGGTCGGTCAGGTCGATGGTGATCGCGGTCGCGCCATTCAGCTGCACGCCCAGGGTGCCGGTCGCCGGCGTATCGTCGGCTAGGCCGGAGTAGGACACCTGGCTGGCCTTGGCCAGCTGCTGCACGAAGAAGGAATAGCTGCCGGCGGCGGCGGTCGACTTGGCGGTGGCGCTGCCGATCGCGGTGTCGCCGAAGGTCGCGGACTGGGCGAACACGGTCTTGTTCAGGCCGGTCAGCGACGCCAGGCTGTTCTGGAAAGCGCGCATGGCGGAGCCCAGTTCCGTCAGGGCCGACTCGGTGGCGTTCGCCTGCTTGGTCTGGGTGTCCAGGATCTGCTGGCGCGCCGAGACGTATTTTTCTGCGAGCGCTGCCGCCGTCTTGGTCGGATCGTAGGTCGGTGCGTTGATTGCCATGTCGTTCTCCTTGTTGTCGTGCTTGCTGCTGGTGCTACAGGTCCGGCTCAGGCCGTCCTTCCGGCCATCCATGACTGGGTGGCGATATCGTCTTCGCGCTTGCGGATCGCGCGTTCCTGGTCGCGCGCGGCCAGCGCCTGCTGCTGCTCCAGCACCTTGCCCAGCAGCTCGCGCCGGGTCCAGGCGTCGGTCAGCTTGCGCTGCGAGACCGCCATGTTCGCTTCGTGCAGCTGCAGGTCGACCTTGTGGGCGTCGGCCATGGCCAGCACGTTCTGCTTGTAGGCGCCGCAGTTCAGGGCCAGCACCGGCGCCAGCGCGCCGGAGGGGCCGCTGCCCTCGGCCAGCGAGGCCAGGCGTGCCAGGTTGTTCTGGTAGCGGGTGCGGGTCGCTTCCTGGCTCGCCAGGTCGGCCTGCAGGCGCTCGACTTCGGTGCTGCGCAGCTGCACCATGGTCCCGAGGCTGGCGATCATCTGTTGCTTGTTTCCGCTCATGCCATCATCGCTTTCAGCTGGTCGATGCAGCCGGGCAGGGGCGCTTCTTCACGCGTGCCCTGGCACAGAAAGGCTTCGATCTGCGGCTGCAGGCGCACCGCCTTGTCGGTTTCCGGATCCGCGCCCGGCACGTAGGCGCCCAGCGGAATCAGGTCGCGCACGCGCGCATGGCGCGCCATCGCGGCCTTCAGCTTGCGCGAAGCGGCTGAATGTTCCGGGCTCACCACCTGGGCCATGCAGCGCGAGATCGATTGCGCCACGTCGATCGCCGGATAGTGGCCGCGCTCGGCCAGCTCGCGGGTCAGGACGATGTGGCCGTCCAGGATCGCGCGCGCCGAGTCGACCACCGGGTCCTGCTGGTCGTCGCCTTCGGCCAGCACGGTGTAGATCGCGCTCATGCTGCCCTTCGGGTTTTCGCCGTTGCCGGCCGATTCGACCAGCTGCGGCAGGTTCGAGAACACCGAGGGCGGATAGCCGCGCGTGGCCGGCGGCTCGCCCAGCGACAGGGCCACTTCGCGCAGCGCCATCGCATAGCGGGTCAGCGAATCGCACAGCAGCAGCACGTTCTGGCCGCGGTCGCGGAAGTGGGCCGCGATCGAATGGCACATCTCGGTCGCCATCACGCGCATCAGGGGCGATTCGTCGGCCGGGGCCACGACCAATACCGCGCGCTTCAGGCCTTCCGGGCCGAGCGATTTCTCGACGAATTCGCGCACCTCGCGGTTACGTTCGCCGATCAGGCCGACCACGATCACGTCGGCCACGGTCTGGCGCGTGATCAGGCCCAGCAGGACGGACTTGCCGACGCCGGAACCCGCCATCAGGCCGACGCGCTGGCCCTTGCCGATGGTGAGCATGGAGTTAATCGCGCGCACGCCCACGTCGAGCGCTTCCTCGACCGGGGCCTTGCGCAGCGGGTTGACCTTGGGCGGGGTGGTCGACAGGGGCTGGTCGCCGCCCAGCTTGCCCAGGCCGTCGATCGGCTCGCCCAGGCCGTTGACCATGCGGCCCATCCACGAGGGACCGATCATCAGGTCGCTCTTTTCCTGGACCGGGAGCACGCGCGCGCCGGTCACCAGGCCCTTGGCCTGCTTGAAAGGCATCAGGTAGGAGATCTTTTCCTTGAAACCGACCACCTGCGCGTCCAGCCAGCCGCCGTCGACGGTCTCGATGCGGCAGCGCTGGCCGGTAGCAAGGCGGCATCCGCTGGATTCCAGCAGGAGTCCCTGGGCGCCGACCAGGCGGCCGGTCGGCAGCGCCACCGGCACGGCGCCGAGTTCGACGGAACGCAGGCGTTGGGCGAGGGCGGTCATGCGTCTTCCTCTTCCGACTCGTCGCCCAGCAGCTGGTCGCGCACCTGGTCCATCACGGCGGTGAGGCGGCCCTGGCAGCCGGCGTCGACTTCATGGTCGCCCGAACGCACGCGGCATTCGCCCGGCTCGAGCGCCGGGTCGGGCAGCAGGGTCCATTTCTTGGCGCGCTTCGGATCGAGCTCCAGCACGCGGCGCAGTTCTTCCGGATTGAGGAAGACCTCGACCTGTTCGCGCGAAGGCGGCATCACGGCCAGCGCTTCCTCCACCAGGGTGAGCAGCTGCACCGGCTGCAGGGCCAGTTCGGCGCGGATCACCTGGCGTGCGATCTTGCCCACCAGCTCCACCACTTCCTTGCGCTGCGCGGCGCGCAGGTCGGTCTTGAGTTTCTTGAGGCCCTTGAGCATGGCGTCGACCGGCCGGGCGATCTGTTCCAGCCCCTCGAGCGCCATGGCGCGGCCTTCTTCGATGCCGCGCTGCAGGCCTTCGGACTGGCCCATCGGATAGCCGTCGGCGCGGCCCTGGTCCAGGCCCGCTTCATAGCCTTCGCGCTGGCCCTGGCGGTAGCCGTCGGCCAGCGCGGCCTGCCATTCCTCGGCCGAGCCGGCGCCGTTGCCGGGGCTGGATGCGCCCGGCGGCAGCGCCGTCGTGAACTGGTGCAGCGGCGGGAAGTGATAAGGCCGGAATTGCTTCATTCGGCGGTTGCCTCGGCAAACAGCTGGATGTCGATTTCGCCGGCGTCGGCCAGCGCCTTCACGCTGACCATGATTTCACGGCGGGTCTGTTCGATGCGCGACATCGGGACCGGGCCCGAACGGCGCATCAGGTCTTCGAAGCTCTGCGCCTGGCGGCGCGGCATCGCGGTCAGGATGGCGTCGCGCAGCGCGGGCTCGGCGCCCTTGAGCGCGATCGCCCACTGCTCGAGCGGCACGTCGTCGAGCAGGCGGGTGATGACCTGTTCGGTCTGGCGCGACAGGATGAAGAAGTCGTACATCGACATCTCGATCTGCGACACGACTTCCGGATCGTGGGCGCGCAGCAGTTCCACCATGCCGGCGCGGTTGTCCTGCAGGCGGTTGAGGATCTCGGCCACCTGGCGCACGCCTTCCACGCTGGCGCTCTGGGTGTCGAGCGCCGACAGGCAGCGGCCGACCAGCTCTTCCAGTTCGTACAGCACGTCGCGGTCGATCTCGTCCAGGCGCGCCATGTTCAGGAGCACCAGTTCGCGGCCGTCGGAAGGCAGGGCTTCCAGGATTTGGGAAGCCAGCACCGGCGGCAGGAAGGCCAGGAACACGGCCTGCATCTGCACGTGCTCGGAAGCGACGAATTCGGCCAGCCACTTGGGCGAGGCGTACTGCAGGCGCGCCATCTTGGGACGGATCGCGTCGCCGTAGATCGTGTTCAGCACGCTGTTGGCGATGTCGCTGCCCAGCGCCAGGTCGAGCGAGCGCTTGAGGTAGCTGCGCGACGCGCCGTGTAGGCCGCTTTGCTGGCGGTAGTCGTCGAAGAAGGTCTGGATCGCCGACTTGACGGCGTCGACCTTGATGCCGCTCATGCGCGACATGACCTGGGTCAGCTCCAGCAGTTCGTCGCGCTCGAGGCAGCGCAGGACGGCGGCGGCGCCTTCCTCGCCGATCGACAGCAGCACGATGGCGGCCTGTTCGACCGGGGTCAAAACGGTGCTTTCCGCGCCGTCGAAGTTATTCAGTTCGGCCATGTTTTTTCTGTACCCATTGTTTGACGACTTCGGCAACGCGCTCAGGCTCTTTGCCGGCGAGGACTTTCAAATGGTCGACCATGACGTCGACGGGCGAACCGGCCGGCGGCAGGTCGTAGTTTTCGAGCAGCGGGACGACAGCGCCCGGGCCTTTGTCGCCGGCAAGCTGCGGCGCGTTCAGGGCGGGGTTGCCTGCCAATGCAGGCGCGGTGTCGTTGCCCGGCAGTGCGGCGGCAGCGCCGTTCGGCGCGCCACCCGGCAGGGCAGGGGCGGCAGGGGCCAAGGGCGGCTGTGGCGCCAGGCGCGTGGTCACCGCGCGCAGCAGCGGGCGGGCCAGCAGGAGATAGGCGAGCAGGGCAGCGATAGCATAGACGGCCCAGCCCGTCATGTCGACCACGTTGTCGCGTTCCTGCCACCATTCCTGCGCGGCCGGCGCGGCCGGGAATGTCAGGCTTGAAACAGCCAGCACGTCGCCGCGCGCCGCGTCGATACCGAGGCCGCTGCGCAGGATCTTGTCGATGTTGGCCAGTTCGGCCGGGGTATAGCCGAGCTTCGGGTTGGCCGCGGTCGCGTTGTTCAGCACCACCGCCACCGACAGCTTCTTGAGGCGGCCGCGCGAGCGCTTGATCTGGGTGATCGCGCGGTCGTAGGCGTACTGGCGGGTGGTGGCGTTCTTGCGCGCGCTGCCGTCGTCCTGCTTGGCGGCGGCGGCGGCCGCGGCGGCCGGATCGGCGGCCTGGCCTTCCGGCGCGGCTTCGGCCGGCTGCGGCGGACGGTTCGACAGGGTGCCCGGCACGCCCAGGGCCATGCGGTTGCGCTCCATCTCTTCGCGCATCGCTTCGCTGGTGACCTTCGGCGCCTCGCCGTATTTTTCCTGGGTCTCTTCGACCTTGTCGTTGTCGACGTCGGCGGTGACGCTGAGCTTGAAGTTGTTGGCGCCCAGCACTGGGGCCAGCAGTTCGTTGACGTTGGTGCGCACCTCGTCGGTGTAGCGCTTGGATGCGCTGTCGCCCTGGACCGCGCCCTCGAAGCCGTCGCTCAGGTCGACGCGCGAGGACAGGTAGTTGCCGGCCTGGTCGACCAGCGACACACGAGTCGGCGCCAGGTTGGCGACGCTGCTCGAGACCATGTTGACGATGGCCGCGATCTGCTCGTTCGACAGGCTGCGGCCGGGTTTCAGCGCCACCACGACCGAGGCCGAGGACTGGTCGCCCGCGCCGGTGACGAAGGCGCTGGTCTTGGCGATCGCCAGGTGCACGCGCGCCGAGGCGATGGCGTCCATGGTCAGGATGCTCTGCGCCAGCTCGCCTTCCAGGCCGCGGCGGAAGCGCACGTCCTGCACGAACTGCGACACGCCCAGCGGATCGTTCTTGTCCATCAGTTCCAGGCCGGACGGCAGCTGGGCGGTCACGCCCTTGGCGGCCAGCAGCATGCGCACCTTGCCCAGCTCGCCGGACGGGACCATCACCTGGCCGCTTTCCGGATGCACCCGGTAGGGAATCTGCTCGGCTTCGAGCACGCTCATCATGTCGCTCGCGGAAACCTTCTCGCGGGCGCCGAAGACCGGCTTGTAGCCAGCCTGGTCTTGCCACAGGAACATCATGACGGCGGCCGTGATGGCCACAGCCAGGCCCAGCAGCAGGGACAGGTTGTTGCGCAGCGCCGGCGGCAGCGCGGGAACCGCGAGCTTGCCGCCGATAGCGGACTTGAGGGTAGAGATCACTGGAACGTCTCGTTAAGGAAAAAAGATCAGACCGGGAGCTTGAGCAGTTCGTCGACTGCGCCCATCACTTTGTTGCGGACCTGCATCAGCATCGAGAAGGACAGGCTGGCCTGCTGGGAAGCCAGCATGGCGCCCACCAGGTCGTCGCTCTTGCCGGCATCGACGGCCGCCATGCGTTCGCCTGCGGCGCGGTCTTCGGCGTCGACGCCTGCGATGGCGTCCTTCATGGTCTGAGCAAACGAGAAGCTGCCTTGCGAATTGTTAAATGCACCCTGGGCCGAGAAGTCGGCGGCAGGCTGGATCGCGAGACGGTTGGCTTCATTGGTCAGTTGTGCAAGGTCGGCTTTGATCAAGCCGGCGAGTTCGGTAGCCATTTGGGTTCCCATGCAGTTTCTGTGTTGTTTGACGACGACAAAATGTGACTTATTTTGTTGTCCCGCAGCCTCGAAGAGGGCCTGAATTGTTAAATCTTGATCTACGAACGCCCGTTTGTTTCTGCCCCTCTCACACTGTATTTACCTCTGTGCGTAGAGGAGAGGGCCCTTGTTGCTGCGATGCGATGAAGAGATCTTACCGTAGGGCAAGTAGGAAATCAAAGGAGAATCTCAAAGTGTCGTACGCAAATATCCCTGTATAATAGTTGCCTGTGGGAATGAAAAAACGTCATTTCTCGTTACTTCGTAACAATTACATATGCCGACCAATCCACCCGACCGTTCGCGCGACTATCAAGTGATCGATCCGGCCCTGCTGGGCCGGCCCGTGCATTTGTTGCCGACCTTCGCCGCCCGCCTGTTCGAATCGCTGGGCGAAGCCATGGCCTCGCCGGCCGGGCGCCGCTATTGGGGCGCTTACCGTCTCGTTGAACTCAAGTTCGAGCGCGCCCCTGAACAGGCCGGCCTGCGCTGGCAAGGCGTGGCGGGGCGCTTCGGCGTGGCCGCCGTCGCCTTCGAGCGCTTCCTGCTGCTGGGCCTGCTGGAAGGGCGCTACGCCCGCCGCGCGCCCAACCAGGCGGGCCAGCGCGACCTGGCTAATGAAAGAGTCACCGCCACCGAGGAACGCCTGGCGGCGACCCTGACCCAGCAGCTGGCCGCGCTGCTCGACGCCCGCGTGGCCGAGGGCATGGCGGCGGTGGGCGCCCCGGTGCCGGCCGAGACCCCGCCGGGCCAGGTCGGCACGGCCGCCGCGCCGGGCAAGGCCGGCTGGGTGATCCGGGTGGCGCTGCGCGCCCCCCAGGCCGAGCAGGACAGCCTGCTGTGGATCGGTCTCGACCAGCAACTGATGGGCCATGTCCTTCAGGGGCTGATGGCGGAGAAGGGCAGTGCGCGCAGTACGCGCGGCGCCCAGGAGCCGCTGGCCGCGAGCCTGCACGTCAAGCTCGACGGCCGTCTTGTCAGCAAGGAGATCACGCTCGCGGCGCTGTTCGACCTCCAGGTCGGCGACGTGATCCCCGTGTCGGTCGGGCGCGCCGACGTGCTGCTGGATGAATCGCGCCTGTTCACGGCCGCCGTGGCCGAACACAAAGGGAAGTTGTGTTTAACCTCTTTTGAAGATGCCGAATAAATGGATATGAATCTCAACGAGCAACTGGCTGGCGCGGACCTCATCATCGACGACCTCGACGGTGTCGAAGCCGCCACCGCCGCCGCCGGCAAGAAGGCCGGCCGCCAGCTGCCGCAGATGATGCGGCGCATCCCGGTTACCCTGACCCTGGAAGTGGGCTCGGCCCGCGTCTCGCTGCAGGAACTGATGGCCATCGGCCCGTCCTCGGTGGTCCCGCTCGACGCCCTGGCCGGCGAGCCGCTGGTCATCAAGGTGAACGGCACTGCGATCGGCCGCGCCGAAGTCGTGGTGGCCGGCGAACAGTATGGCCTCAAGGTCGTCGATCTCGACGGCCTGAACCTGGACCTGCTGGCGTCATGATGGGTGTCTCCCGCGGCGCGCAGTTGCGTCGCGTTTTGCGCCGTGCAGCACCGCTCGCCGGCGCGCTGCTGCTGTGCGCCTTGCCTGCCGCTGCCCAGCAGCAGGACGTGCTGCCCGGGGTGATCCCCGGTTCCAGCCAGGGGATGACGGTCAAGTCGCAGATCCTGGTGCTCATGACCCTGCTCGGGCTGCTGCCCGTCATGGTCATGATGATGACGAGCTTCACCCGCTTCGTGATCATCCTGTCGCTGCTGCGCCAGGCCCTCGGCCTGCAGCAGGGCCTGCCGAACCGCATTATTACCGGCATCGCGCTGATTCTCACCCTGTTGGTGATGCGCCCGGTGGGCGAAGCCGTGTGGCGCGACGCCTTCCTGCCTTACGACAAGGACAAGATCGGCCTGGAGCAGGCCCTGAAGATCGCCGAAGTGCCGGTCTCGCGCTTCATGCTGGCCCAGACCAGCAAGACCTCGCTGGCCCAGGTCGCGCGCCTGGCGGGCGAGCCGGCCAACCTGGCCCCGGAGCAGCGCGGCTTCACCGTGAAACTGGCGGCCTTCGTGCTGTCCGAGCTGAAGACCGCGTTCCAGATCGGCGCGATGCTCTTCATTCCCTTCCTGATCATCGACCTGGTGGTGTCGTCGGTGCTGATGGCGATGGGCATGATGATGCTGTCGCCCCTGGTGATTTCGCTGCCCTTCAAGCTGCTGCTGTTCGTGCTGGTCGATGGCTGGACCCTGACCGTGAATACCCTGGTCGGCAGCATCCACGGCTATTAGAGATAGAGAGAGTCTTCGCATGAGTCCCGATATCGCTGTCGACCTGGTGGTCGAAGCCCTGCAACTCGTGATGCTGCTGGTGATGGTCCTGGTGATCCCTGGCCTGCTCATGGGCCTGGTGGTGGCGCTGGTGCAGGCCGCCACCCAGATCAACGAGCAGACCCTGAGCTTCCTGCCGCGCCTGCTGGTGACCCTGCTGGCCCTGATCCTGGCCGGCCACTGGATGACGACCACCCTGATGGATTACTGCATCTCGGTATTCCAGCGCGCCGCCACCCTGGTGACCTGAACCCCGATGGAACTGGTCAGCTTCCTGCTGCCCCTGCTCGGCGCCCTGTGGTGGCCCTTCGCCCGCATCATGGCGATGATGGCCACCGCCCCGGTGCTGGGCGAAGCCACGGTGCCGATGCCGGTCAAGGCCCTGCTGTCGGTGGTGCTGGCCTTCCTGATGCTGCCGATTACCAAGGGCGGGGCCATGCCGGATCCGTTCTCGCTGGCGGGCGTGGTGGCCATGTTCGAGCAGGCCGTGATCGGCGGCGTGATCGGCCTGGCCCTGCAGTTCGCGATGGCCGTGATCTCGATGCTGGGCTTCCTGGCCTCGAGCCAGATCGGCTTCTCGATGGCGCAGATGAACGATCCGGTCAACGGCGCCGTGTCCGACGTGGTGTCCGGCCTGATGGCCCTGGTGGCGATGCTGGTGTTCTTCGCCATCGACGGCCACCTGATCCTGATGACGGTGCTGGCCCAGAGCTTCAAGGCCTGGCCGGTGGGCGGCGGCTGGGGACCGATGCTGCTGGAATCGGTGGCCCTGAACCTGGGCTGGGTGTTCGCGGCGGCGATCCTGCTGGCCCTGCCGATCGTGTTCTCGACCATGGTGGTGCAGGTCGGCTTCGGCTTCCTGAACCGCGTGGCGCCCAGCTTGAATTTGTTTTCGCTGGGCTTCTCGCTGGTGACCATCTTCGGCCTGCTGATGCTGGTGCAGCTGGTGCGCTTCATCCCCGACCATTACGTTTCCATGACCAACCAGGTGCTCGAGATGCTCGGCGAGCAGATGAGGATTGCCCATGGCCGATAGCGGCACCGGCGGCGACAAGACAGAAAAGCCGTCACAGCAAAAGCTGAAGAAGGCGCGCGAGGAAGGGCAGGTCGTCCGCTCGCGCGACCTGTCGACCGCGGTCGGCATCCTGATCAGCCTCAAGCTGCTGTCGATGCTGCTGCCCGGCTATGTGGAAGACTTCCGCGGCCTGTTCCGGCTGGTCTACGCCCCGCTGGGCGAGACCGGCGCGGTCGAGAACGCGATGTCGGTGGTGTTCTCCGGCGCGCTGCTGCTGCTGGTGAAGATGGTGCTGCCCCTGGCCGCGGTGCCGGTGGCGATCATGGTGGCCAGCGTGGTGCCGGGCGGCCTGATGGTGTCGAGCAAGAACCTGGCGCCGCGCTTCGACCGCCTGAGCCCCATGAAGAACCTGGGCAACCTGTTCACGCAGAAGCACTGGATCGGCTTCGCGACCTCGGCGGCGAAAGCGGTGGCCCTGGGCCTGGTGCTGTGGTACGTGAGCCGGGCCGGCATGAAGGCCTATCTCGAGCTGCAGCGCATGCCGCTGGGCGACGCGATGCTGCACGGCAGCGGCATGATGTTCGACGCGCTGATGGCCCTGGTGGCGGTGTTCCTGGTGTTCGCCCTGATCGACGTGCCGGTCCAGTATTTCCTGTTCATGCGCAACCAGCGCATGAGCAAGCAGGAAGTGAAGGAAGAGCACAAGAGCAGCGAAGGCAAGCCCGAGGTGAAGCAGCGCATCCGCCAGCTGCAGCACCAGATGGCGCGCCGCAGCGTGCGCAAGACGGTGCCGACGGCGGACGTGGTGATCGTCAACCCGGAACACTATGCGGTCGCGCTGAAGTACGATACCAGCCGCGCCGAAGCCCCCTTCGTGGTGGCCAAGGGCGTGGACGAGATGGCGCTGTACATCAAGCAGATCGCGCGCGAGCACAGGATCGAGACGCTCGAGCTGCCGCCGCTGGCGCGCGCGATCTACAACACCAGCCAGGTCCAGCAGCAGATTCCCGCCCAGCTGTACCAGGCGGTGTCGCAGGTCCTGAATTACGTCCTACAACTGAATGCGTTCCGTGCAGGCCGGCGCCCCGCGCCCCCACGGTTCCCCAACGAGGTGGCCGTGCCATCTCACCTGAGTGAGGTTTCCGCATGAATTCCTTCAACGCCTTCATCTCGGAGCTGAAGCGCCAGAAGTTCGCCGCTCCCATCTTCCTGATCGCGCTCCTGGGCATGATCATGCTCCCGCTGCCGCCGATCCTGCTGGACGTGCTGTTCACGTTCAACATCGTGCTGGCGCTGATCGTGATCCTGGTCTCGGTCTCGGCCAAGCGGCCGCTCGACTTCTCGGTCTTCCCGACCGTGATCCTGGGCACCACCCTGATGCGCCTGGCGCTGAACGTGGCCTCGACCCGCGTAGTGCTGCTGAATGGCCACAACGGCCCGGACGCGGCCGGCCACGTGATCGAATCCTTCGCCAACGTCGTCATCGGCGGCAACTTCGTGGTGGGCCTGGTGGTGTTCGTGATCCTGATGATCATCAACTTCATCGTGGTGACCAAGGGCGCGGAACGTATCTCCGAAGTGTCGGCGCGCTTCACCCTGGATGCGCTGCCGGGCAAGCAGATGGCGATCGACGCCGACCTGAACGCCGGCCTGATCAACCAGGAACAGGCCACCCAGCGCCGCAAGGACGTGGCGGCCGAGGCCGACTTCTACGGCGCCATGGACGGCGCCTCGAAGTTCGTGCGCGGCGACGCCATCGCGTCGATCCTGATCCTGATCATCAACCTGGTCGGCGGTATCGCGATCGGCGCCCTGATGCACGGCCTGCCGATGGGCGAAGCCTTCCGCGTGTATGCGCTGCTGACCATCGGTGACGGCCTGGTGGCCCAGATCCCGGCGCTGCTGCTGTCGGCCGCCGCCGCGATCCTGGTGACCCGCATCGGCGAGTCGGGCGACCTCGAGAACCAGGTCGGCGGCCAGCTGCTGGCCCAGCCGGCGGTGCTGTTCGCGGCCGGCGGCGTGATGGTCATCCTCGGCCTGGTGCCGGGCATGCCGACCATTACCTTCTTCATCTTCGCCGGCGTGCTGTTCTATGTCGGCTGGAAGCTGAGCAAGCGCGTCAAGGCGCCCGACACCGCGGGCGTGGCCGCCATCGAAGCGGCCCTGCGCGACGAGCGCGCGCCGGAACTGGATTGGCAGGCGCTGCCGGTGGTCCAGCCGGTCACCGTGGCGGTCGGCTACAAGCTGGTCGGCATGCTGGACAAGGCCCAGGGCGAGACGCTGACGAAGCGCATCAAGGGCGTGCGCCAGAGCCTGTCGGAGCAGATGGGCATGCTGCTGCCCGCCATCGGCGTGCGCGACGACCTGGCCCTGCGTCCGTCCCAGTATTCGATCAGCCTGTCGGGCACCGTGGTGGCCGAGGCCGAGGTCATGCCCGAGCACCTGATGGCGATCCCGTCGCCCAACGTCTACGGCCAACTGGACGGCATCCCGGGCATCGAGCCTGCCTACGGCATGGCGATCACCTGGATCACGCCGGACCAGAAGGCGCATGCGCTGGGCCTGGGCTACCAGGTGGTGGAAGTGGCGAGCGCGATCGCGACCCACACCTCGAAGGTGGTGCGCGAATACCTGCACGAGCTGTTCCGCCACGAAGACGTGCCGGCCATCCTGGAGCGCCTGACCGCGCTCTCGCCCAAGCTGGCCGCCGCGCTGGACAAGGCGCTGACCCACACCCAGCTGCTGCGTGTGTTCCGCGTGCTGCTGGCCGAGAGCGTCTCGCTCAAGGACATCGTGGTGATCGCCACCACCTTGCTGGACAGCTCGGAAACCACCAAGGATCCGATCCTGCTGGCGGCCGAGGTGCGCTGCGCGCTGCGCCGCCAGATCGTGTCCGGCCTGTACGGCAAGAAGAAGGAGATGCCGGCCTTTAACCTGTCGGCCGAACTGGAGAACATGCTGCTCGGTTCCCTGAACCAGGCGCGCCAGAACGGCGGCGGCAAGGTGGCGCTGGACAACTTCCCGATCGATCCCCAGCTGCTGTCCCAGCTGCAGATCAACATGCCGGTGGCGCGCGAGCAGATGAAGCAGGCGCACACGCCGCCGCTGCTGCTGGTGCTGCCGCAGGTGCGCCCGCTGCTGGCCCGCTACGCGCGCCTGTTCGCGCCGGGGCTGCACGTACTGTCGTACAACGAGATTCCCGAGAACCGGGATGTGTCGATCGTGGGGACGGTGGGTTAAGACCCACAGCGCCGGCCGGTTTTCACACCGGCCGGAATATTATTTCATCAAGGGCAGCTGCGTGAAATTTTCTTCCACCGCAGCCTCGCCCTGCATCGGCAGCACCAGCGCCAGTTCCGCCGCCGCGCGGAACACCGGCAGCGTCAGCACCTGGCCCGCGTCGCCCGAGGCCATGCGCGCATGCACCGGCCCGGCCGGCAGCCGGTCGCGATAG
Organism: Massilia sp. AB1; assembly: GCF_018119385.1. Classification (NCBI taxonomy): domain Bacteria; kingdom Pseudomonadati; phylum Pseudomonadota; class Betaproteobacteria; order Burkholderiales; family Oxalobacteraceae; genus Massilia; species Massilia sp. AB1. Next base: position 14,326 of record NZ_JAGKSG010000048.1, read on the forward strand.
GTCCAGCGCAGCACCGTCAGCCCCGCGCGCGCCACCGCCTGTTCCAGCATCGGCTGCAGTTCGCGCAGCCGCGCCAGCGCCGGCGCGTCCGGCGCGCACAGCTCCAGCGCCACGCCGCCAGGCATCGGCTCCACTTGCAGCACCACCGCCATGCCGTCGGCCAGTTCGAGCTCCAGGCGCAGCGCCGCGCGTGCGCGCCGGCGCCGGCCGGGCGGGGCGTCGGCGCCTTCCTGGATGACGCGCAGATGCTGGTCGCGCGGCCCGCCGGCATGCACCGTGAAGCGCCAGGCGTCGGCCGGCAGCTGCCCGCTGTCGGCCTGGCGCAGCACGCGCCCTTCCTGGTTCGCCACCAGGACGGCGGGCGGCAGCTGGCCGGCGTGGGCGCGCAGCTCGCGGTTCATCAGCTGGGCGCCGTAGTTGCGCACCATCGCGCGCCACGAGGCGGCCAGGGCCGGGCCGTCGGCCTGGGTGAAATGCAGCTGGCGCGCCATGAAAACCTGGTCCGGCCGCATTGCCGCGCCGTCCGGGCCGGCGTCGGCCGCGGGAGGCGCCGCCGGCGCCGGGGACAGCACCTGCGCGACGGGCAGGGGCAGGTCGCCGGACTCGAAGGCGGTCAGGGCCACGGGCGCCGCGGCGGCGACCGCGCCCACCTGGAGCGAGGGCGTGACCGCGGGAAGAAGGGGGACGATGGAAGGGATGCTGGACATAGCGGCTCCAAAAGCGGATCCACAAAGAAAAAGGGCCAACCGTTGCGGGCTGGCCCTCAATGATAACCTGAGCTAGGCCCAGGAGGCAGCCATTACTGCAGCAGGGACATGACCATCGAGGACATGCTGTTCGACTGCTTCAGCATCGCGGTGCCGGCTTGCAGCAGCATCTGGTTCGAGGTCATGTTCGCGCTTTCGCTGGCGAAGTCGACGTCCATGATGCGGCCGGTTGCGTTCTTGGTGTTGGTGCTGATGTTGGCCAGGTTGTTGTACACATGGTTCAGGCGGTTCGCTGCAGCGCCCAGGCCCGAACGGACGGTGCCGACGTCGGCGATCGCGGTTTTCAGCAGGTCGATGGTCGCGTTGGCCGAAGCGGTCAGTTCGCTGGCGCCGGTCGAAGCGGCCGAGTAGTTGGCGGTCGCGGTGCTGACGGCGCTTTCCATTGCCGACATGGCGGTGGTCAGGTCGACGCTCATGGTCTCGGCGGTTTCTGCGCCGATCTGGAAGGTCATGGCGCCGGCAACGGTGCCGCCGACCAGCAGGGTTTCGCCGCCGAACTTGGTGTTCTTGAGGACGTTGCCCAGTTCCTGGCCGAGGTTGTTGAACTCTTCCTGCATTGCTTTCTTGTCGTCGGTGGTCGACGACTGGTCGGCTGCCTGGGTGGCCAGGTCTTTCATGCGCACCAGCATGTTGGTGACTTCGTCGAGCGCGCCTTCGGCGGTCTGCAGCATCGAGATCGAATTCTGGGTGTTGCGCATTGCAACGGCCATGCCGGAGCTTTGTGCTTTCAGGCGGGTGGCGATCTGCAGGCCGGCTGCGTCGTCCATTGCCGAGTTGATGCGGTAGCCGGTCGACAGGCGGGTCATCGAGGTCGACAGCGAATTCTGGGTACGGCTGATCGAGTTTTGCGCGGACAGGGCGGCGTTGTTGGTGTGAAGGCTCAGCATTATAAACTCCTGGTATTTGGGGGTCGGGTCTCGAGTGCTTTCGCGCTCTCATCAGTACAAGGCGACAGCTTGAGCGGGTTCATTAAGTGCCGTATGGAAAAATTTTTTCAAAGAAACGAAAAATGTAAAAGCCCAGCATTTTCCTCTGGCGCGCATGGTCCGCCGGGCTCAGGTCTTGTCGGATTGCTCACGGCACGGGGAAAAGGCCGGCGTCGGCCGGTTCGGCAGCGCACCGGCGCTTTGGAGCGCTTGGGGCTGTGGGTGGTTCAGGAGCTGGTGTGCGGACCGGTTGGCGTAGCGCATGCGGCAAGCAAATCGGGGCCGACATCCCGTAGAGACTTCACGCCGGTCAGCACCATGTTCGTGCGGATGTCCCTCTCCATGATCGCCAGCAGGCGTTCGACCCCGGCCTGCCCTTGGGCCGCCAGGGCGTACACGAAGGCACGCCCGATCAGGACGCCGTCGGCGCCCAGCGCGAGCATGCGGAACACATCGGTGCCGGTGCGGACCCCGCCGTCGACGAAGACGGTCATCCGGCCCTTGACCGCGTCGGCGATCGATGGCAGCGCCCGGGCCGTTGACAGCGCACCATCGAGCTGCCGTCCGCCATGGTTCGACACGACGATACCGTCGGCGCCGAACGCCAGCGCATCGCGCGCATCTTCCTCGTCGAGAATGCCCTTGATGACGAGGTTTCCCTTCCACTCGTCACGGATCCATTGGAGATCCTGCCAGCTGATCCCGGGATCGAAATTCGCGCCGATCCAGCCCATGAGTCCTGGAGTCCGGTGGCGCCGCCGAGGTAGGCCGAAATATTGCCGAGATCGTGGGGGCGGCCGAACAGGCCCACGTCGAGCGCCCAGCGCGGACGCAGCATGGCCTGGAACATCCGCCGCATACCGGCATGCGGACCGCTCATGCCGCTGTGCGCGTCGCGGTAGCGCGCGCCCGGCAAAGGCGTGTCGACCGTGAACACGAGGGTCGAAGCGCCCAGATCGCTGGCGCGCTTGATGACGTCGCGCATGAAGCCTCGGTCCTTCAGCACGTAGAGCTGGAACCACCGCGGCTTGGAGGCCTGGGCCGCGACTTCGGCCAGCGAGCACACCGACATCGTCGACTGAATGAAGGGAATGTTGCGGCGGTCCGCGGCCCGCACGGCCTGCACTTCGCCGCGCCGCGCGTACATGCCGGTCAGCCCGACCGGGGCGAGCGCGATCGGCAAATCATAAGGCTGGCCGAACCACTCGACGCCCAGGTCGAGCGCCTCCGAACCGCGCAGTACGCGCTGGCGAAGCTTGACGGCTTGCAGGCCATCGACGTTGGCGCGCATCGTCTCCTCCGCGCCGGCGCCCCCGTCGATGTAATGGAACAGGAAGGGCGGCAGGACGCGTTGCGCCGCGGCGCGGAAATCGGTGGCGGAGGAAATGATCACGACAACAGACTGGGAAAAGTCGGGTGATCAGTATGCACTACGGGGAACTTTGCTTGGCTTAATAGTTCGGAGTGCACTATTTGCTTGCAAACTGGCTGGCAGGCAGGCAGGTAGGGGCGGCAGGGGGCACGAATCCGGCCCGAAAGTTCGGGCCGCGTCCGCGCTGGCCAGACAGGCAATATCACCCGTGCACGACGATGTCAGGTGAATTCTGGAGGAGCCAAGCGTTCCTCCAGACATACGCAAAGCGGGGCTTTTCAGGCCCCGTGCTGGACCACGGTGCGGATCACCTGGACGACCGTCTGGACCATCTCGGCATCCATGGTCTGGCCGGTCGGCAGGACGACCACGCGGTTGGCGACGGCCTCGGTGGCCGGCAGCACCAGCCCCGCATGCGGGAACAGCGAGCGGTAGGGCTCCATGCGGTGGCAGCCCGGCCAGAAGTAGCGCCGCGCCATGATGTTCTCGGCGCGCAGGGCCTCGACCAGGCGGTCGCGCGAGGCCGGGCAGTCCTCGGCCACTTCGAGCACGACGTACTGGTAATTGTTGCGTTCGTTCTCGTCGTAGCGCAGCAGGGACAGGCCGGGAATGCCGCGCAGGGCCTCGGCATAGGTCTCGTAGTTGCGGCGGTTGGCGGCGATGACCTCGTCCAGCTTCGGCAGGTTGGCCAGGCCCATGGCGGCGGCGATCTCGATCATCTTGCCGTTGGTGCCAGGATGGCTGACCTGGTCCAGGCCTTCGAAACCGAAATTGCGCATCAGGCGCATGGTCGCGGCCAGGTCGTCGTCGTTGGTGACGACCGCGCCGCCTTCGAAGGTGTTGAAGAACTTGGTGGCGTGGAAGCTCAGCACTTCGCAGGCGCCGAAGCTGCCGATCATCTTGCCGCCCGAGGTGCACGAGAAGGCGTGGGCGGCGTCGAACATCAGCTTCAGGCCATGCTCGTCGGCGATCTGCTGCAGTTCGGCCGCGGGCGCGGCGCGGCCCCACAGGTGCACGCCGATGATGCCGGTGGTGCGCGGCGTGATCATGCGGCGCACCGCGGCCGGCGACAGGTTGTGGGTGGCCGGGTCGATGTCGGCGAACACCGGGGTGATGCCTTGCCACTGCAGGGCATGGGCGGTCGCCACGAAGGTGTAGGAGGGGACGATGACTTCGCCTTCCAGGCCGAGGGCGCGGATCGCGATCTCCAGGGCGATGGTGCCGTTGCACATCGCTACGCAATGCTTCACGCCCAGGTGGCGGGCCACCTTGTCTTCGAGTTCCTGCACCAGCGGGCCATTGTTGCTGAGCCAGCGGCGATCGAAGATGTCGGCCGCATACTGCATGAAGGCTTCGCGGTCGCCGATATTCGGGCGGCCGACGTGCAGCTGCTGTTCGAAGGCCGGCGCGGCGCCGTGGATGGCCAGGTCCTGGGCTTGGCGGATGGTTTTCATGCGGCTTCCTCTTCGTTGGACAGGTCGGCGAGCCGGACCTCGATGGGGGCGGCGGGCTGGCCGGCGCACCAGCGCTGCCACATGTGGCGCAGCGCCAGTTCCACGCCGGCGGCGGTGACGCCCGGGTAGCCGAGCAGGGAGTTGGCGAAGCGCTCGCGCATGGTGGAGCGCAGCGAGGCCAGCGCGGCGAGGTTGGTGGCCAGGAATTGGCCCAGGGCCGCATAGGCCTTGGCGTCCTCGGCGATGAAGGAGCTCAGTCCGAGGTGGGCAAGCACCCAGGCGGCGCCCTGGTTGGGGGCGGTCGGGCCGAGCGTGGTCAGGGTCGGCACGCCCATCCACAGTGCATGGCTGACCGTGGTCGCGCCGGTGTAGGGGAAGGGGCTGAGGCAGACGTCCACCTCATGGTGCATCTTGAGGTATTCGCCCATGCCGACGCGCGGACGCAGCAGCAGGCGCTCGCGCGCGATGCCTTCTTCCTCGAACCAGGCGAGCAGGCGCGTGTCCGCGCCCGGCGTCATCCCGCCCAGCAGGAGCTTGGAATCGGGCACCGAGCGCAGCAGGTGGGCCCAGTGGGCGATCACTTCACGGCCGAGTTTGTTCGCACGGTGGAAGCTGCCGAAGGTCAGGTAGCCGTTGGCCAGCGCCGGCAGCTCGTTCACCGCGGGTGCGTGCGGGTCCGGCGCGAAGGGCATGGCCAGCGGCATGCGCACGATCTGTTCGGTGAACTGGTCGTCGAAACGGCCCTTCGGGCGCAGGAACTGGTCGGCAAGGAAATAGTCGATGGCCTGCATGCCGGTCGTGCAGGCGTAGCCGATCCAGGTCGCCTGGATGGGCGCCGGCTTGCGGGCGAGCAGGGTCAGGCGGTTGTTCGCGGTATGGCCGGACAGGTCGATCAGGATATCGATGCCGTCCGCCCGGATCTGGCGCTCGACCGTGTCGTCGTCCAGGCCGGCGATCAGGTGCCAGTGGGCGAAATGGCCGCGCAGGCGCTGGGTGTGGTTGTCTTCCTTGCGCGAGTTCGAATAGGCGTGCAGGCAGACCTGGTTGCTGTGCTTGAGCACGTCGAGGATGGGCTCGATGAAGGAAGCGACCGCGTGGTTGAAGAAGTCGCCCGACACGAAGCCGACCTGCAAGCTGCGCTGCGGATGGCGGTCGTTGGCATGCGGGGTCCACTGCGGCAGGCAGGGCGTTTCCCAGCGTTCGGCGAACTTGCGGTGTTCGGTGAACAGCACCTCGGGATCGTTGCAGGCATGGCTCAGCATGAACAGCATGGCGCTGTGCGTGCTCGCCGGCTCCGCGCTGTGGGCGAGCGCAAGATGCCCCCAGTGCAGGCCCTGGCGCCAGTCGTTCAGGTCGAAGCACACGGTCGACATGTAGCGCTGGGCGTCGGCGTCGTCGGGATTGAGCGCGAGGACGCGCTCCAGCAAGGTGAAGGCTTCTTCCGGGCGCTGGAGTTTTTTCAGCACCAGGGCCAGTTCGCGCAGCGCGGCCGGGTGGTCGGGCGCCAGCGCCAGGGCCTGGCGGTAGCTGAGCTCGGCCGCCTCGAGCTGCTTCAGTTCGAGCAGGCAGAAGCCAAGGCGCAGCGCGCCTTCCTGGTGGTCCGGCTTGAGTTCCTGCAGGCGGCGGAAGCAAGCGGCCGCTTCCTCGAACTGCTTCAGGCGCATCAGGGTGGTGCCCAGGTCATAGGTGGCGTCGACATGGCCGGGCGCGAGTTCGCACACGCGGCGCAAGGTGGCGGCGGTGGCATCGACATCGCCCAGGCCGTTCTCGGCGGCCGCCACGCACAGCAGCATCTCGGCGTCGTTCGGGCGCAGCTCGGCCGCGCGGCGGGCGCTGGCCAGGGCCGCGTCGAACTGCTTCAGCTCGCGCAGCACGACGCTCAGGCCCTTGTGCAGGGCCGCATCCTGGGCCTGGAACTGCAGCGCGCGGCGGTAGCTGCCGGCCGCGGCTTCATGCTGGCCAAGCGCGCTCAGGCCGCCGGCCAGCACCGGGTGCAGGTCGGCCAGGCCGGGCTGGAGTTCGAGCGCGCGCTGCAGGCTGGCGACCCCGTCCTGGAGCCGGTCGCGCTTGAGCAGCGCCAGGCCGAGCATGGCATGGGCGCGGGCGTCGCGCGGGTTGGCGCGGATCGCGCGGCGGTGGTGGTCGATTTGCGCGGCAAGCTTGTCGGTCATGAAGCCGTCCTGGCGGAGAAGAGTTGGTGGGGCAGCCGGGCTGCCGGAGAGCGCATCGCGTTCATGGTTCGTCGCGAAAAGGAGATCGAGGAATTGTACTCGCCGTATGTGCCTCAGGGAAATTTTTGTCGTGCAGACGCAACTGAAAGTTTGCAATCTGTAGCGATGCATTTTCTTTTTGGTATCAGCCCGTGCCGCCTTTTCAGGTAAGATCTCGCTTTCCGCGCCAGTCCTCGCCACTTCGCATCGATCCACCGACTCCTGCAATCATCCCGCCACTGCGGGAAGCTCTGCATTGCGGCAAATTAATTTTGCAAAAGTCCGATCGCGAGCGCCGGACGCCGGACCCCGAATTCCCGAACAAGGCTTAGCAGGTAATCAATGAAGTATGGAAAGCGAACACTCAGCGTAGCACCCATGATGGACTGGACCGACCGCCACTGCCGCGTGTTCCACCGCCAGATTACCCGTCATACCTGGCTGTACACCGAGATGGTGACCACCGGCGCCCTGGTCTACGGCGACGTCGAGCGCCACCTGCGCTATGACGACCTGGAACACCCGGTCGCCCTGCAGCTGGGCGGCAGCGACCCGGCCGACCTGGCGAAGAGCGCCAAGCTGGGCCAGGACTACGGCTACGACGAAGTCAACCTGAACTGCGGCTGCCCGTCCGAGCGCGTGCAGAAGGGCGCCTTCGGCGCCTGCCTGATGTCCGAGCCGCAGCTGGTGGCCGATTGCGTGAAGGCGATGCGCGACGCGGTCTCGATCGACGTCACGGTCAAGCACCGGATCGGCATCGACAAGAACGAGGACTATGGCTTCGTGCGCGATTTCGTCGGTACCATCGCCGAGGCAGGCTGCCAGACCTTCATCGTCCACGCCCGCAACGCGATTCTGAAAGGCCTGTCGCCCAAGGAAAACCGCGAGATTCCGCCGCTGAAGTACGAGGTGGCTTACCAGCTGAAACGCGAATTCCCCGAGCTCGAGATCATCATCAACGGCGGCGTCAAGACCGACGAGGAAATCGCCCTGCACCTGGAGCACGTGGACGGTGTCATGCTCGGCCGCGAGGCCTACCACAACCCCTATGTGATGGCGCACTGGGACCAGCGCTTTTACGGCGAAGCGTCTGAAGCCAGGTCGCGCGCGGAAGTGCTGGAAGCCATGGTGGCCTATACGGCGGCCCAGCTCGCTCAGCATGGCGCCCAGGGAATGCGCCTGAACAGCGTCACGCGCCACATGCTTGGCCTGATGGCCGGCCTGCCCGGCGCGCGCGCCTTCCGCCAGCTGCTGTCGGATCCTAAGAAATTGGCATCGGGCGATCCGCGCCTGCTGCTCGAGGCGGCGGCGCTGGTGGACGCGCGCGCCTGATCCTGTTCCGTTCTGCCCTGCGGCGGCCGCGGCCGCGGCGGGGCAGGGCGCGCTAGGCGCTCTTGCGGTAGAACTTCGCGGGCGTGCCGAACCAGACCTCGTTGTCGGGCACATCGTGCCGCACCTGCGAGCAGGCCCCGATTTCCGCGTTGGCGCCGATGGTCACGCCCGGCATGATCACCACGCTGGCCCCGAACTTCGATCCCCGCTTCAGTCGTCCCACCACCTTCTCGTTGTTCTTGCTGAGCACTGGCGTGTCGGTCACGACGAACGCATATTTCATGATGACTTCGTCCTCGACGATGGTGCCGGCCGAAAGCGTGCACCTGCTGCCCATCGAGACCTTGTTGCCGAGCACGCAACCATCGCGGATTTCGCAATAGGCCGTGAACGAGCAGTTGCTGCCGATCGTGACTTTCTTTCCTACCTTGCAATACGTCCCCACTTTCGTGTTCGGGCCGATCGTCGAGCCGGCCTGGATGAGCGCGAAATCCTCGATCACGCAGCCGGCCGCGATCTCGACCTGGTCCTCGATGATGACGAAGCGGCCGATGGCGACGCCTTCGGCGATCCTGGCGCTGGGGGAGATGCTGTTCAGGTTGTGAGCGTTCATGGTTGTTCCGTCCTGTTCGAGTTTTTCTTCGGCACGCCGCTCAGCTTGTCCTTCGCGGGTTCCGTGCTGCGTGCCGGCACGCCCATCAGGAGCTGGTGCGGCACGTCGACACTGCTGACCACCACCGCGCCCGCGCCGACGGTCGTGTCCGCGGCCAGGCTGATCATCGGCCTGACTACCGCGGCCGAGCCGAAGAAGCAGCGCTCGCCCGTGCTGACGTTGCCTGCCAGGCTGACGTTGTTGGCAAAGTGATTGTGGGCGCCGATCGTGCAGCCGTGGCCGACCTTGGTGCCGTGCGCGATGACGGTCCCGTCGCCGACCAGGGTGTCTTCGTTCACCGAGCCGCGCACGATCGAGACGTCGCTGCCCAGGAAGCAGTTCTTGCCGATCACCACGCCGCCGATCTGGGGCTGGACGACGCGCTCGCCCGTCTCGACATCCCAGACCCAAGCCACGCCGCTGGCGCCAATGGTCGAATGCGGTTCGACCACCGTGTTCTCGCCCAGGATGCAGTTGTCGGCGATGACGACGTGGGAACTCAGCTTGACCCCGGCGTGCAGTTCCGCCTTGCCGATCACGCAATAGGGGCCGATCTCGACGCCGGGGGCGATCACGGCATCGGGATCGACGATGGCGCTGGGATGCACGCCCGCGCTGCCTTCCTTGCCGTGGAAATGGCGCATCAGCTTGTAGAAGGCCAGCTGCGGGTGGCTGAGCCGGATCAGGCAGTTCGAGGCGTCGAAGCCTTCGGTGTCGGTGCACAGGACCAGGGATTCCCTGATCCCGGCATGGCTGCGTCCCTCGGCGTAATAAATACCGTGCGGTTCGATCCGCCTGAAACTCTTGAAACGGAGATGATCGAGCTCGACCTCGTTCGACTCGAAAGGGATGCCCAGCGCAGTCAAGCTCGTCTTGATATGCGTGGTGGTGAAGGATTCCATCGCGTTCATTCCTCGGCGGTAGTGGTGGACAGCGGGAAGCCCGGTGACATCCGGCTACGTTGCATCACGAGTTTCCATTTGTCAACTTTTCACGGGGGCGCGCTCATGCTTGAGGCTTGTCCGTCCAGACAGACTGTAACGGAAACTTCGCCGTTTCGCGAACCCGCTTCGTGCCGCATCGTTCACTCATCCATCCCCTGAGCTTTCGTCTTGCGGTGTTTAGCCGAAATGTATTTGCGTTTAGTTATCGAAACAAAACACGCACGCTCATTCTTTTTTGTTGCCTGTCGGCAAATTGCCACAGTTTATTAGCATTTAGTCTACGCAATGTTTCGTAAAGCTTGCTCAGCGGCAAGTCAGGCTTGATAATCGCTTCATTCCCAGAGGTTGCATGACATTAACGCTGTTGTTCGGTCGAAACAGACCGGGTAGGCAGGACAATTTCTGACTTTTGGGTCAAGGTTTTGATTTATCCTGTCGGAAATATGCGAAGCCGCAAAGCAAGGCTTCGTGATGCGTCGCACGGCGCCATCCACTCCGGGCGAGTCCGATCAATAGTTACAGGGAAAAACTGCGTATGAATTTGAACAACATGAAGGTCGGCAGCCGGCTGGCCCTCGGTTTTGCACTGGTGCTGGTTCTGCTGGTAGCCGTGACGGTGGTAGGTGTCCTGCGCATGGCGCAGATCCAGGACCGTCTGGAGCAGGTGGTGAGCGTGAACAACGTCTCGACCGGCCTGGTGGTCGACATGCGCAACAACGTCGGCGACCGTGTTGCTTCGCTGCGCGTCCTGACCCTGATGACCGATCCGGCCGACATGGAGCCGGAAATGAACAAGTTCAAGGCCCAGACCGAGAAGTACAACGAATCGCAGCGCAAGCTGTCGGCGATCTTCGCCCAGCACGCCAGCGACAGCGAGAAGAAGCTGCTGGCCCAGATCAAGGAATACGAAGGCGCCGCCATGCCGGCGATCGCCAAGGCCGCGGAACTCTACCTGGCGAACAACGCCATGGACGCGACCCGCGTGATGATCAAGGAAGTGCGCCCGGTGCAGAAGAAGTGGACCGAGGCCCTGGACCAGCTGGCCGCCCTGGAAGAGAAGCAGAACGCGCAGAGCGCCGTCGATGCCCAGACCGCCTTCGCCAACGCCCGTAACTTCATGCTGGTGATGCTGGTGGCCGCCCTCGTGCTGGGCGTCGCCGCGGCATGGTTCATCACCCGCAGCCTGCTGAAGCAGCTCGGCGGCGAGCCTGGCTACACCGCCAAGATCGCCGGCAGCATCGCCCACGGCGACCTGTCGATCGCGATCGAGACCAAGGAATCCGACCGCGGCAGCCTGCTGGTCGAAATGAAGGAAATGCGCAACAGCCTGGTCGGCATCGTCGAGCAGGTTCGCCGCGGCACCGAGACCATCGGCACCGCCTCGCGTGAAATCGCGGCCGGCAACATCGACCTGTCCTCGCGTACCGAACTGCAGGCCAGCTCGCTGGAGAAGACCGCGTCGGCGATGGAAGAACTGACTTCGACCGTCAAGCAGAACGCCGACAACGCCCGTGAAGCGAACGCCCTGGCGGCGACCGCTTCGGACGTGGCCCGCAAGGGCGGCGACGTGGTGTCGCAAGTGGTGGGCACCATGGGCGAGATCAACAACTCGGCCAGCAAGATCGCCGACATCATCGGCGTGATCGACGGCATCGCCTTCCAGACCAACATCCTGGCGCTGAACGCCGCGGTGGAAGCGGCACGTGCCGGCGAACAGGGCCGCGGCTTCGCGGTGGTCGCTTCGGAAGTGCGCAACCTGGCGCAGCGTTCGGCAGCGGCGGCGAAAGAGATCAAGACCCTGATCGGCGACTCCGTCGAGAAGGTCGAGCGCGGCACCAAGCTGGTCGGCCAGGCCGGCGTGACGATGGACGAAGTGGTGGCCAGCGTGCGCCGCGTGACCGACATCATGAGCGAGATCGCCAACGCCAGCGCCGAGCAGAGCGCCGGCATCGAGCAGGTCAACATGTCGATCATCGAGATGGACAGCATGACCCAGCAGAACGCCGCGCTGGTGGAAGAAGCCGCCGCCGCCGCCCAGAGCCTGCAGGACCAGGCCGGCGAACTGGCCCGCGTGGTCAGCATCTTCAAGCTGGAAGAAGGCGAGCAGTTCCAGTTCGAACCGGCTGCACCGGCGCCGGCCGCCACGACTGCCGTGGTGCCGCGTCCCGCAGCCAAGCGCACGGCCCCGCCGGCGCTGAAGAAGCCGGCCGCCAAGGCTGCCGCGCCGAGTGCGGAAAAGGGTGACGAGGAGACCGTCGCCAAGCCGAAGAAGAGCACCGCCACCGTCGGCAACGACGAGTGGGAAGAGTTCTAGGATTTTAAGAAAGGCCGGCCCGAGAGCCGGCTAGAGACTGAAAAACATATATCAACTTTTTGGGGAAACAACATGAAAAACCTGTCCGTGAAGCTGTTCGCAGCCCTGGCCCTGACCGGCGCTTGCGCCTCCACCTTCGCCGCTGAAGTCCCGGCATCGTTCGACCCGAAGAAGTGCGCGATCGAATACCCGAAGGCCTCGCTGATGAACGAAGAGCAGGGCACCACCTCGGCGTCGTTCCTGGTCAACGCCGACGGCACGGTGGCCGATTCGAAGGTCGACAAGTCGAGTGGCTTCAAGAACCTGGACAAGGCCCTGATCAAAGGCCTGACCGGCTGCAAGTTCAAGCCGGGCACCAAGGACGGCGCACCGGCCCAGACCTGGACCAAGGTCGACTACGCCTGGAAGCTGGACTAATCTGTTGTTCTCCGCAGCCGGCCCTTCAGGGGCCGGTTGTCGTTTCCGCCTCACCCTCGCAGTATCCCTCCCGCACGATCCCCCGGCCGCCCGGCCCGCTTTACACCGCTTTACATTCGTCGCCGCTGTTACAGGTTTGTGGCCTCATGTATCGGCTGTAATAACTTCCTTCATTCGCCCATCCCGCCGGCCCGGCTCGCTATAGTGGTCTCACACCAACCGAAAGGAGAGCACCATGAAAAGCATTCTCGCCGCCACCGCCGCCGTCCTGATCGGCACCGCCGCCTTCACACCGGCCCAGGCCGATGCTGCGATCCACACCGAAGTCGTGGTGGTCCACAAGGCCCCGCCGGCGTCGCGCCATGAGGCCGTGCCGGCCGCACGCCGCGGCTACGACTGGGTGCCGGGTTACTGGGACTGGAACGGCCGCCGCCATGTGTGGGTCAGCGGCCACTGGGAGCGCGATCGTCCGGGCTATGCCTACCAGCGTCCTGAGTGGCGCCGCGACAGCAGTGGCTGGTACCTGGAGCGCGGCGGCTGGCGCCACGGCGAACGGGTCGCCGCCCGCCGCGACCGCGATGGCGACGGCGTGCCGAACCGCTTCGACGCGCGTCCGCGCAACCCGAACCGCTATTAAGCCTCAAGCGTGGCGCGCAGCCTGTCCGGGCTGCGCGCTGTCGTGTTTTTCTTCTTCGTCGTCGCTGCGCACCCGGTTGCGGCCGGACTGCTTGGCGCGGTAGAGCAGCGCGTCGGCGCGTTCCACCAGCAAGGTCGGATCGGTGTCGTCGCCGCTGGTGAAGCGCATCGTGCATACACCGGCGCTGATGGTGACCACGCCGGGCGGATTGGACGCATGGGGAATCGCCGCCTGCATCACCGCCAGCCGGACGTGTTCCGCCACATTGCGCGCGCCATGCGCATCGGTGCCGGGCAGGAGCACTGCGAATTCCTCGCCGCCGTAACGCGCCGCCAGGTCGGTCGGGCGGCCCAGGCTGTCGCGGATCACGGCCGCCACCCGCCGCAGGCAGTCGTCGCCCGCCACGTGGCCATAGGTGTCGTTGTACCTCTTGAAGTAGTCCACGTCCACCAGCACCAGCGACAGCGGGCTGCCGTTGCGGCCCGCGCGCTTCTTCTCCAGTTCCAGCTCGTACTCGAAGCGGCGCCGGTTGGCGATCCCGGTCAGGACGTCGTTGTCGGCCAGGTGGGCAAGCTCGCGGTTGTCCTGCTGCAGGACCGCGCGTGCGCTCACCAGTTCCTTTTCGAGGTTGTCGCGGATGACGAACTGGCGCGCCAGGCGCCAGCCGAAGCCGGCCAGGGCCGCGATGATCACTGTGATCACCCCGACCAGGACCATGGTCGAGCGCCACCACTTGGCCAGGATTTCGTCCTTCGCCATGGCGGTGCCGACGATCAGCGGGAAGCCGTCGAAATGGCGGTAGCTGTACAGCCTCTCGACGCCGTCGATATAGGAGCGTAGCATCGCCGATCCGACCGGGCCCTGTTCCTGGTAAATGCGGTAGATCGAACCCTTGGTGACGTCGCTGCCGACCAGCTGTTCGTCGAAGGGATGGCGGTAGATCAGGGTGCCGTTGTCGTGCATGAGCAGGATGGTGCCGGACTGGCCGGTGTCGAAGCGCTCGTACAGCTGCGAAAAGTAATCCACGCGGATGCTGCCGAGGACCACGCCGCCGAAGGAGCCGTCGGGATTGTTCAGGCGCCGCGACACAGGCAGGATCCACACGTTGGTGGAGCGGCTGCGCACGGGCAGGCCGACGTACACGCCGCGGTCCTTGCTGACGCGGTGATGGCGGAAGTAGGCCCGGTCCGAGTTATTGCCGCCCATCGGCTGGTCGAGCGAGGTCACTACCCAGCTGCCGTCGGCGCCGTAGACGAACAGGCCGTGCAGTTCGTCGACCTGCGACACCATGTTGCGCAGGTGGGTGCGCAGGCGCTGGCGGTCGGTCTTGTCGAGGCCGTCGTGCTCGATGCGCTCCACCACGCCGGCCAGGACCGTATCGACCACGCGGATCGTGCTTTCGCCCTGTGCGGCGAGCGCGAGCGCCATGTTCGAGGTGACGGTGGCCGTGTCCGCCAGGCGCTGCTTGCGCGCCTGCCAGGCGTCCCAGGTGATGAAGGCGACCAGGAGCAGGCAGAACACGCTCAGGAAGGCAATGACGTAGCGGACCGCAGGGCGCTTTTTTGCGGCGAGACGCGAAATGTGCGGGTCGGATGAGCGGTCGGGAGGCATGGAGAGGCCATCGTGGGCGGGACGCGTCAAGCATATCACCCGCAGCGGCGGCAGGGGGCTGGATGTGTGTGTTGTCGTTTGGAAAACGCTTCCGTGAGAGTCAGTGCTTTCATAAGAACAGCGTCCCTAGGCAGGTCGTATGGTCCAAAAACAAAAAAAAGCCCAGTTCGAAAACTGGGCTTTCATGGAATTCTTGGGGTGGCTGATGGGACTCGAACCCACGACAACAGGAATCACAATCCTGGACTCTACCAACTGAGCTACAGCCACCACTGACTTGCTTTTTGTCTCGTCGTTGTCGAGACAGAACAAGATTATACAAACTCCTCGGCAAAGTGGCAAATTTAAATGTGGGGGGCAAGAAAAGGGGAGGTGGTGTGTTTGCAAACTGGGGTTCCGGCCTTCGCCGGAACGACGGGCGAAGGGGGCGGGTCACAACCAACTCCGTTGGCCCGCTACTCTTAGACGTCGTTCCGGCGAAGGCCGGAACCTAAATTGTGCGCATACCGCCAGCGCTTACTGACTCACCACCGGCACCGCAATCTCGACCTCGTGCACCGGCGGATCGATCCCCAGCAAACTCGTGAACGCAACAGTCAGCGCCGCGCTGCTGGCGCTGGTGAATGCGGTCAGGCTGGCCGGCTGCTCGCCCGCCGGGCGCAGCAGGTGTTCGGCTTCCAGCAGGCGCGCCAGTTGCCGCGCCACCGCGTCGCCGGTGTCGATCAAGACCACGTCCGCGCGGCCGGCCCTGGCCAGCACGCGCTCGATCGAGGCGCGCACCAGCGGGTAGTGGGTGCAGCCCAGCACCAGGGTGTCGGCGCCCTGGTCCAGCAGCGGATGGATGTAGCGCTCCAGCATGGCCGCCGTCTCGCCCGAATCCAGTTCCTTGAACTCGATCTGGTCGGCCAGGCCCACGCAGGGCTGGAGCAGGAAGTCCGCGCCGGTCGCTTCGTGAATCTGGTCGCGCAGCGCCAGGAACTTGGAGCCGAGCAGGGTGCGCTCGGTGGCCAGCACGCCGACCTTGCCGTTGCGCGTGCTCGCGGCGCCAGGCTTCAGGCCTGGTTCCACGCCGACGATGGGCATCGCCGGATAGCGCTCGCGCAGCTCGCGCACGGCCGCCACGGTGGCCGTGTTGCAGGCCACGACCAGCGCCTTGACGCCGTGCGTGGCGAGATAGTCGGCGATCGACAGCACGCGCGCGACGACCACGTCCTCGGGCTTGTCGCCGTAGGGGGCGAAGCTGGAGTCGGCGAAGTAGAGGAGGTGTTCGTGCGGCAGCTGCGCCTGGATGTGGCGCAGTACCGACAGGCCGCCGACGCCCGAGTCGAAGATGCCGATCGGGGCGTCAGGGGAGAGCATGGGGGTCATGTTCGGGCGGCGCAAAGTGAAGTTGGACGCGGGGGGGGGGGCGCCCCGCCCCCCCCAAAAAAAAACCCCCCCCCCCCCCCCCGGCGCCCCCCCCCCGCCG